>JAGAEB010000087.1 GCA_017613335.1 Methanosarcinaceae archaeon | reverse complement strand
GCGCTGTCAGGATGACACAGACAAGAGGCTGATGCGCCGTTCAGGCAGCATCTGCTGTTTGTCTGCGTTTCCGGTCGAGTTGTCTGTAAGCCAGGAAGATGACAATGACTTCCAGGAAGAAAAGGGCGGCGAACACCAGATAAGCGCGTGTGTAGCCGCCGGCGTGGTCGGCGATGATCCCGGGGATCGGCGATCCGGCAAGTGTTCCCAGCTGATAGCCGAGCTGGAATTTCTTCAGGACGGACGGATAGTCTTCCGGAGAGGAAAAATCGGATGCCCAGTTGGGATAGCCGAGCGTGACGATGGGGTATCCGATGCCCAGCAGGACGAAAGAGAGGAACATCGTCGCATCCGTCGGGAAAAGTTCCGCGGCAAAACAGCCGGAAAGCCCGGCCGAAAGGATCAGGCCGAAGATCACGGTCGCCGTGCAGACGCCGAACCGATCAGCCGTCCTGCCGAAAAAGAGCTTGCTTCCGATCAGGATGATCCCATAGGCGGAAAGCCCGACGGCGACTTTCATGCTGTCGATGCCGACGCTGTTGAAATTGAGCGCCAGATGGGACGTTGCCGGACTTCCGCCCATGCCGGAGATGACGGACATCAGAAAAACGGCGGCCAGAAGACCGGCTCCGGGTGCGGCGGCTTTCTGAAGAGAGGATCCGGTGATGCTTTTCCGGGGAGAAGATCCGGTACCCGGTTCTTTTTTATTTCCTGAAGAGGCGTCCGTTCCCGTATGGGCGTTTCCGCCGTATGGCGTCGTGTTTCTGTCTGAGGGATCGTTTCTCACGATCAGATATATGAGAACAGCGACGAGGATCATGTAGACGGCTTCTGTCGTGAAAGAGATCTGAAGGCCTCTGCTCCGGATGATCGCCTGAAGAACAGGGGAGCAGACGGCAACGGCGATCCCTGTGCCGGCCGAACAGATCGAAAGGGCGAACGCGCGGCTTTTATTGAACCAGCGGCGGACGAGGATCGATGACGGGATCATGAATCCCAGAGCATAGGCGATGCCGCCGAAAAAGGCGCCGGCATAATAGACACAGATCTCAGGGCCGGCAAGCGAATAGATCAGAAAAGCGGCGGCGCCGGACAGCGCTGCCAGTGTCATTCCGGTGCGAAGACCCGTTTTTTCAAAATACCTGTCGGCGAAAAAAGTGACGGCAAATGCTGTCGCATTAAAGACCGTCATGATCATCGATGTCTGCGTCCCGGAAAAGCCCATCGTCGAACGGAGTGCGTTCAGATTGACAGACATGCCCGTGCTTAAAAGAGTGACGCCGATGACGCTCAGCGTACAGACGGCAGCGATGAACCATCCGTAATGGATCTGCGTGTCCGGCTTGTTTCCGGATGCCGGACGTTTTTCGGTTTCCGGAATCTTTCCGGACGGCTTGGCTGGATCGTTCATCATATCACCTGATATGTCAGAAAATGCCGGTTCGGATCAGCCGGCTCATGGAGCCGGAAGGCCCCGTTCATGATGTTTCTTTCAGACATCTGTAAAAAAACGGTCAAAAAGGCGGATCAACATATAAAACGGTGTGATAATATGACCCGCCGATAAAAAAAGGTCATCCGCCGCAGCGGATGGCCTTTTCTGAAATTGTCTGATGACTCTGTCAGAAATCCGGAAAATGAGAGCTGACGCGCTCATTCTTCCTTTTCGATGAGAACAGCGTTGATGACGCCGTCCTGACCCGGTCTGCTGGTAACTTTTGCATCGCCGAGGTTGGTTCTGATGATGCTTCCCTTGGTGATGATGTTACGTCTGATGTAGTGTTTGTTGGCTTCGTTGCCGGTAACGGTCTGACATTCAGCGCGCTGCGTCTTACCGGTCTTCGGGTCGGTGACGTTGATGTTGCTCTCGCTCAGGAGTCTGACTTTTCTGTTGCCGCCCATGGTGGAAATGTTCTTTCTCTTGGACGGGCCGATCCTGGTCTCGGAGAATTCACGGCCGTTTTCGAATTTTCTCTTGCTTCTGGAAAGGATGTTCTTTCCGCCGGTTGCTTTTCTCTTGGAAGCTCCCTGCCATCTCATGATAATTACCTCTGGAACGGACCTGAACGGAACTGATCTGAACGACTTATTTCTGAACGGAACAGAACGCCGGTCCTTTAAATATGTATGAATATCCTGTCGCCGCCGCCTGCTGCAGACCATAACTGCCGGAGCGTCCGACGCTGACAGGTTTATCGGAAAAAGCTTCTCCGGTACAGCCGCCGATTGCCGACGGGAACTTTTCCGACAATGAAATAAATAATGACCCGGAGGCAATCAGATACCCGGATCTGCCGGCAGACCGTTGCTGAATCCTGCGAAAACTGATGACTATCAGGATTCCGGATCGCCGGGCAGTCAAAAAACACTGCAGGTCAGAGCAAATAACCTATGGTACAGCATTTATGACTCATCAGAACGCCTTAAAGGGCAATGCTGTATAAGAATCTTGTGATTTACCGTCCGGTCTTCCCGGAACAGAAAGCCGCTCAGACCATCTGCACGGAAAATCAGTACCTGACGGACATACCTCTTTAAAGCAGGAAAACATCATTTTGTCAGATCAGTTATGACGACAGAAATAAAGCTCAGAAATATCTGCGGCCACACGAGTGTTATCGACGCGGAATGTACTGATGAAGGAACTCATATCACGATCAGGACGACCTGTCCGAAAGTCAGCAAGTGGGGAAGTGATTTTACGGTCAGCGCAGAAAACATGATGGACATCAACGCTGCTTTTGCCGAAAACAATAAAACAGCAAAACTCACGCCGACCTGTTTTATTCCGGTTCTTGTCATGAACGCTGTCTGGCTCGAAAACGGCATGATCTCCAAAAGCCTGGCGGAAAAATCCGGATTGGCGGACATAGAATATATCCGGAAATAAACGGAAAAAGGACACAGGAAAGATCCCGGTCAGATATTTCCGAAAACCGGCAGACATTTTCCGGCGGGGCGGTCTTACGGCATCGAACATAAAACTGACGAACATCTGCGGTCATACGAGCATCATCAGAGCCGTGCGTATCGATAACGGTGTCCGCATCACGATCCGGTCGACGTGTTCAAAAGTCGTCAAATGGGGGTCAGACTTCATCATTGACGAAGAAGACATGATGAACATCGGGGATTCAGCTTTTGCTGAGAACAATAAAAGAGACATTCTGACGCCGACCTGTCTTGTTCCCGTCCTTGCGCTGAATGCCGCCTGGATCGAATCCGGGATGATCTCTGCAAGGCTGGCCGGGAAATACAGTCTCGCAGACATCGAATATTTCAGCGATGAAGATGACGGCACGGAGAAGACAGAAAACGAAACCGTCATGATGACTGAGACTTCAAGGGAACTGAAACAGGAGACACGGCGGCTGAGGCGATACGATGACTGAAAGATACATTGCAGATTCGGCGGTTTTTATCATGGGGGATTCCGATATCGATCCGTCTCTGATGATCACGGTCCCCGGCGTCGCGGATGAAATGAAGAGCAAGGAAGCCCGTCTTCGTTTTGATCTGGCCCGGGAAGGCGGTCTCCGGATCGAGATGCCGGATCCTGCATTTCTGGAAAAAGTCCTCAAAGAGGCGGCGGCGACGCGTGACAATGATGTTCTTTCGGAGACGGATGCGAAAGTCCTTGCAAAAGCGCTCGAATACAAGGAGAGCGCCGTTCTTCTGACGGATGATTTCGCCGTTCAGAACGTGGCTGTCCGTCTCGGCATTTCCGTCCGTCCGGCAGAACAGGAAATGATCAGAGACAGGATCATCTGGCAGGTGCGCTGCACCGGCTGCGGGAGATATTTCACGGACGGCGATTTCTGTCCGGTCTGCGGCTCGCCGATGAAAAGGAAAATGAAGCATAAAAAGCCGGTCAGGAAAGGGACAGGCGCAGGAGAAACACCCGCATCCGGGGAAAAGTCCTGCAGGCAGCTGTTCCGTGACAGAGCAGCCGGAGCGGATGACGTGGCCGGGCCGGATGACCCGGAAGATGATTTTGATTACGGATCATGTCTCATCAGCAGAAAATCCCTCAGAAAAGAGGGACGAGACCGGAATGATCCTGCCGGATCAGCCCGGTCAGACAAAGACTGAAATACGAGCCGCACATAATAATCGGAAAGTCTCAGATTATAACTGATCAGGGAAGGAAAATCATGACAAAAATCGAACAGATGGCCCTGAAAGCCGTTGAACTCCAGCGCAGCGGCATGACGACAGGTCAGATCGCTGATGAACTCAACATCTCAGCAGAAACGGTCATGTGGCTCATCACCAACAAAAAGCCGCAGGAAGGAAGCAT
>JAGAEB010000086.1 GCA_017613335.1 Methanosarcinaceae archaeon | reverse complement strand
GTCGTGATTGTTTTTGACTGTCGTGATTGTTTTTAACTGTCGTGATTGTTTTTGACTGTCGTGATTGTTTTTGACTGTCGTGATTGTTTTTGACTGTCGTGATTGTTTTTGACTGTCGTGATTGTTTTTGACTGTCGTGATCGTCCTGACGGTTTTTCTTAAATAGAGGCGTTCCTTTATGTTGTCCCTATGAGAGACAATGCGACCGGGCCGTCGTCTCCCGGGGGAACTTCTGCGGACACGGCTTCAGACGATTCATCCGCCGTGCGGACGGCAGGCGCTGTATGCGGCGCAGGATGCTGCGATCATTCTGAGTGGACTGAGAAATACCGGCCGAAGAACCTGAAGGAGATCGTCGGGAACAAAAAGGCGATCCATGAAATGACGCTTTGGGCGGATGCCTGGGCAGACGGCGCGCCGGCAAAAAGGGCGCTGATCATCTACGGACCGGCGGGCGTCGGAAAAACGTCGGCCGTCCTGGCACTGGCCGCCGAAAGGGGATGGGAGCCGATCGAACTCAATGCGAGCGACCAGAGAACAGCGGACGCGATCGAAAAAGTCGCCGGTGCCGCCTCCCGGATGACGGCTCTTTTTTCGGAAGACGGCATTTTTTCAAAAAACAACCGCCGGCTGATCATTCTGGACGAAGCGGACAATCTTCACGGCACATACGACCGCGGCGGCAGCAAAGCCATCGCCGACGTCATCAAAAAAACGGAACACCCGGTCATTCTGATCGCCAATGATGTCTACGGTATCACGCAGGCTGTCCGCGGCCTGGCGGAAGAGATCCCGTTCAGCGCCGTTCAGACACGGTCGATCGTCCCGGCGATCAGAAAGATCTGCGAAGCCGAAGGAATCGTCTGTTCCGACGCTGCCGCTGAAAAGATCGCCCGGAACGCCGGCGGCGATCTCCGGAGCGCCGTCAAAGATCTCCAGGCAGCCGCCGCCGGCAGAACGGAGATCGGCGAAAACGACATTCTGACGTCTGAAAGAGACGTCAAAGAAACGATTTTCAAAGCCCTTGTCAAAGTCTTCAAAGGATCCGACAGAAAAACCGCGCTGGACGCGATCCGCAGTCTCGATGAGACACCGGAGGAAATCATTCTCTGGATCGATGAAAATCTGCCGACGCAGTTCAGCGACAGCGAAAAAACCGCACAGAGTCCTGCCGGAAGCACCGGATCTGCCGGGATCGTCAATCCTGACATCAAAAACGGCTACGACGTTCTGGTCCGCGCCGACCGTTATCTCGGCCGCGTGCGCCGCCGTCAGAATTATCATCTCTGGCGCTATGCCGGTTTTCTGATGACCGTCGGCCCGATGGCCGTCCGGACAAAAGAATACCCGGGCTTCATCAAATACGAATCCCCGATGAGATGGCGGCGCAGCGGTCAGAACAGATCCATGCGCGCCATGCGCGATACGATCGCCGTGAAGATCGCCTCACGCTGCAGATGTTCCATGAAAGAAGCCCGGATCCGGACGATCCCCGTCTTCATGAAACTCATGAAAAACGAAGAAATATGCGTCAGCCTGACAGCATCATACGGGTTCGACATCGACGAAATGATGTATCTCATCAGTGCCGGATCAGCCACCAAAAAAGTACGCGCCCTTTACGACCGCGCCAAAGCTCTCCGGGCGCCCGACGACGATGTCACCGTCTTCAGAGACGGTGTCCCGAAAAAGAATGCTTCAAAGGACGAATCCGAAAAGAGATCAAAGGAAAACAAAAAACAGAAGACCTTTGAAGAGATGACGGCAGAAAAGACAGACGAAACCGGAAACATCTCCGGAAACGCAGAAGACAAAACGGCTGACCTGAAAACAGACAGCAGAAAGGGCGCCGGAAATACGGCGGCTGATACAGGAAAATCATCCGGCGGAACAAGTCCTGAAAACAGGCAGGAAGACACAAAGCCTGAAAACAGGCAGGAAGACACAAAGCCTGAAAACACAAAGCCTGAAGACACAAAGCCTGAAGACACAAAACCCGAAGACACAAAACCCGAAGACACAAAACCCGAAGACACAAAACCCGAAGAAACAAAACCCGAAGAAACAAAGCCCGGAAAACAGAGAAGTCTCTTTGATTTCTGATCTGAAGATTTCCGGCGACTTTCCGAAACACCGGTCTCAAGGCAGACCGGACGCCGATAAATCTGATAAATGTGAGATCATGTCTGAATATAAACAATGTATCGTTATGCGCATGGACCTGAAACTGTCTCCCGGAAAACTGGCCGTTCAGGTCGCCCACGCCGCCGTTTCGGCAGCGGATTGGGCCGACAGAAAAGACCTTGAAAAATGGAAAGAAGGCGGCCAGAAAAAAGTCGTTCTCAAAGCGGCGGATCTCCGGGAACTCTTTGAACTCAAAGAAAAAGCCCGGCGCGAAGGTCTTCCGACAGCCCTGATCACGGACGCCGGCAGAACCGAGATCGCGCCCGGCACGATCACCGTCCTCGGGATCGGACCCGCCGATGAAGAAAAAATGGACCGGGTCACAGGCCATCTTAAAATGCTGTGACTTCTGTATCTCAGAACGACCGGAATACCGTCAGCAGGCGGTATTCTTTCCCATTCCTGCTGTTTTCTGCGTTTTTTCCGCTGTTTTTCTGCGTTTTTTCCGCTGTTTTTCTGCGTTTTTTCCGCTGTTTTTCTGCGTTTTTCCGGACGTTTTTCTGATCTTATTATCGTATCTCTTTTTTCCTGCCGTTTTTTCCCGTATCTTTTCTTTATCGTATCTTTTCTCTGTATCCGGTCTTATCTGTTTACCGGCTTTTCCGAAAGTCTGATGACGTCCGGAAATGTCAGGATGAATACTGCCCCGGCAACGATCATCACGAATCCGGCAGGGACTCTGATGACGCCGGTATCTTCGGGCGCTGTCAGGATGAGGACGACACACGCCAGAATCCCCGTCACGCAGATGAAGAGAGCGAATGCCCATTTGGAGATCAGTCTGAGGCGACGGCTGTGATCTGCCTTTGATGACAGGGACATATATGATTCCGTTACAGCAAAAAGAAACAGAAAAACAACGAACAGGAGCGGAATGACAAGGATGCCCGGGATTTCCGTGACGATCAGGACGACTCCCGCCGAAAGAAAGAACAAACCCAGGAAAAGAGTCACCCATCTGTTTTTCAGAATCTGTTTCAGTGAAATCGTCATGATGCTTCCCTCTGCGGCAGCCGGATCTTTTTTCCCGGTTCCTGTCCGTCTTTTCAGAAAGATTCCTTTCCGGATCCGTCTGTCCGCATGACCATATCGGATATTCAGATAAAAAAAGGTTTTCCGCCTCAGGCGGAAAACCTTGATTTCTGTCCGCTTCCCGGAATTCTTCAGCCCGTTTTCCGGAATTCTTCTGTGTGTTTCCGGAATTCCTCGGGCTGTTTTCCGAAATGGCCGGTCGATCTTTCCGGATGTTCCGGTCACGTTCCGGATCATCACAGATCTGTTGCTTTTTTAAGTTTGTACAGGAAGAATCCTGATACGATGAATTCCAGACCGACCACGAGAAGCGCCATGCCGACGAAAAGGCCGACCGTTCCGATGCCGATCAGCGGGTGGAACGGCAGGAAAAGACCGATCAGGACAGAAATGATGCCGCAGACGAGTGTCAGAGCCCAGCTCGCGCCTTCTTTTTTAAGAGCGAGTGCAGCAAAGACGGCGTTGAATCCCTGGATGATCAGACCGAAGGCAAACACATAGATCGGCAGGAGCAGACGGGAAAGGGCATCCGTTGCAACGGAAATGCCGATCAGGATCAGAAGGATCGCTATGATCAGATTCGCCCACCAGTACGGCACGGATTTTCTGAAGACGACAGATGAAGCCGCCTGAATGATACCGGTCAGGATAAAACTGAGCCAGATGAATGTCGAAAATGCCATATACGCCGGCAGCGGATCAAAGATTGCTCCCAGACCCAGCAGGAATACGATGATGCCGAGCAGGAGGAAGATCCACCAGCTTTTAAAGAAACTTTGAAAAGGAGTGTCCATAAACATTCTTCCGTTTGGATTTTCTGATTACGAATGATTCCGGCATTTATTAGTTTTTCCGTTTCAGCAACCATCAAAAAGTTTCAGGATGAACGATGCCAGTTCTGCGCTTTCTTTTCCGGATTTCATGAGCGTGTCGTATCTTTCGATGCAGATCCCGTCTTTTTCAAAGACTGATGCCTCTTCCGGCGTCATGATGCTGTCACGGATGTCGCAGACAAAAATGTCGATGATGTCTCTGTAAACTTCCGCGACGGCAACGGATGAGACATCCATGCCGCAGGCTTTCATGAGTTTTCCGGCAGGCCCGCTGACGGGTTCATTGCCGATGATCGGGCTGACGGCAATGACTGTTTTCGTTTTCAGAAGATCGCGCATCCCGGAAACGCTCAAGATCGGGCCGATGCTCGTGACAGGATTGCTGGGGCCGATGATCACATATTTTTCATCAGGGTCTTCAAGGAGTCTTCTGACCTTTTCCGTCAGATCTGCCTGATCAGCGCCTTCCCGTTCGACTTTCAGGATCTCCGGTCTTCCTTTTTTCCCGACCCAGAAATTCTGATAATGTTCCCTTGAAACGATGCCGGTCTCAGGATCTTTCATGGTGATCATCGTATCGACTTTTCCGTCGGTCATCGGGCAGATGTCAGCAGAAACGCCGAGCTTTCCTGCGATGATCTCCGTTGCCTGCGTGAGCGTTTTTCCGCTGTTCAGAAGATCCGTTCTTAAAATATTGACGGCCCGGTCGAAATCGGAAAGCGGGAGCAGCTCATCATATCCGAGTCTTTTCAGATGGTCATAAGTGTGCCACGTCTCGTTCCTGACACCCCACCATTTCGAGGTATCCAGATCCCCGGAAAAAAGATAGAGGAGTGTATCGATGTCAGCCGTCACGAGGACGCCCGATTCATAAAAATCTTCGCCCGTGTTGACGATGATGTGAAGTTCTTCATCCGGGACGAGATGCCGGAGACCGTTTATAAGTTTGGGCGTTCCTGTGCCGCCTGAAAGAATGATCATGTTATCACACAATAAATATACGCAGCAGAATACACGATAAAATACACAACGAAATACACAACGAAATACACAACGGAATACGCGATAAAATACTCAACAGAATAAGCAATAAAGTTATCCGCCGGGTCCGGGATCGCAGAAATCCTGCCTTCCTGACGAACGCATCCGCTTTTGCCATGACGTCCGCCGTCGCATGGAATTCGAAAGTGATGTACTGTCCGTAGAGAACCTCGTCGACGATGCCGTTTTCATGGAACCATGAAAGAGCCGAGGCGCCTGCGCCCGTATTCGGTAGCGATATCGTTCTTGTTTCATAAGGCGGCAGGAATTCAAGGATCGTTTCCAGAAGAACGTCGAGGCCGTCTTTCTTTTTCGCGGAGACGAAGACCGGGTCGGCGATGAGATATTCAAGCTCTTCCAGTTTTTCGATACGTTCGCGTTCTTTGAGCGTTTCGCATTTGTTGAGGACGGTGATGATCTGCGCATGGCTTTTTTCCCAGAGCGTTTCGTGACAGACCATCAGTTTGTTCCTGATCTTTTCGACCGGCTCGCTGAAATCGACGACGAGAAGAATGATATCCGAGAGGAAGATGCCTTCGAGCGTCGAGCGGAATGCGTCGATCATAAAATGCGGCAGATCTTCGATGAAGCCGACCGTATCCGTCAGAAGGATCCGTCTGTCATGAACGGAAACAGCCCGCGTCTTCGGGATGAGCGTCGTAAAGAGCATGTTCTTCTCTTCAACGCCTTCATCCGTCAGCGCGTTGAAAAGCGTGCTTTTTCCGGCGTTCGTGTAACCGGCGAGCGAGATGACGGAAAAGCCCTGTTTGTGACGGTAGGCGCGCCTGGCATCTTCTTCTCTGTCCGCTTTTTTGAGTTCGCGCTCAATGCGTGCGATCCGGCGCTTCACGTCGTGTTCATAGGAATCTTCGTAATCACCGAGACCGCCGAAACCGGCCTTTTCATCCTTCTTGGAAAGAGATATGAGCATTTTCGCGCTCGGCAGTTCATATCTCAGACGGGCGAGCTCGACCTGGAGTTTTGCCCTGTGCGTCGTCGCCCTTTCTGCGAAAATATCGAGGATGAGATTGAAACGGTCGATCACGCGGCATTTCGCACCGGCTTCATGACAGAGCTTTGCGATGTTGTAGATCTGACCCGTCGACAGCGGATCGTAGAATATGACGATATCCGCCCTCGTTCCGGCGGCCATGACCGCAAGCTCTTCCGCTTTTCCTGAGCCGAGATTGTATTTTCTGTCAGGGAATTTCTCCTGAACGATCACGCCTGCGATCCTGTAATCCAGCGCCTCGGCCAGACCTTCGAATTCATCAAGCCTGTCCGCATTCAGGCGGGGGTCCGAACCGGGATCGGTCCGCATCGCCAGAACAACACTCTTCTGCCCGCCTTTGGCATTCTTTTCAGAAAATACGTCAAACTCATTTTCAGACATTTCGATCACAAAACCATCGGTAAGATAACACCGCAGACAGCAGGCAAAGAAGACATATAAGGACGCAGACCCGGAAAAATGATCCGGAAACCTGATCTTTCATTCAAAATCATCGGTGCATTTGATCAGAAGATTCCTCGAACTCAGCGACAGATGGTGCGCGATCCCGATCGCGCGTCTCTCACCGATGGAACTCTGGAACCGGATATCCCGCGTGAACAGAACACGGCATTCCCTTTCATCCATATTGAAGAGATCGCCGCGTTCAACGATGATCGTTCCTTCCGATGCTTCTTTTTTAAGCCCGAGGACCGTCTTTTCGATCATTGCGGCAACATCCCTGACATTCGGCGGATGATCCTCGATAAAAAGTTCCGTCGACATGCCCGAAACTTCGGAAAGGCCGCCCGGCGTGATCCGGACGGCAACCGCCGCGCAGACCATCTTATAGAGGCCGTCCGATGTTCTGTGGCGGCCGGAAATATCAACGGCAATCACGGGGATCATGGTCATCAGATTCATCTTCTGTTTTCGTTTTTTTGTTTTGTTTTTTGTTTT
>JAGAEB010000085.1 GCA_017613335.1 Methanosarcinaceae archaeon | reverse complement strand
TTGGGCTGATCATGGCCTGCATTTATGCCCTCCTCTCCCTCTTCTATCTGATTTTCATCTTTATCCCGGTTCTGTCTCTGTTCATCTGGATATTCATCATCCTCCTGCTGTTTGTCATCGGTCCGCTGACCGACATCTGGTCTGTCCGCCTGTACATGGACAGAAGCAACATGATCGGCGCGCCCGAAGGCGGATATCCTGCAGGCGGCATCTCCGGATCTGCCGGATCCTGCATCAGTGATGACGGCCTCACCGGCGCTGAACCGGCAGGCGTGTCCGCCGTTTCCGGATCATCTGACGCGTCCGCTGTGTCCGGATCATCCGACGCGTCCGCTGTGTCCGGATCATCCGACGCGTCCGCGATTCCCGGATCATCTGACGCGTCCGGTCAGCCGGCGGAAACATCCGGCGATGACGATGCCGAAAAAATATATGTTGACGAAAACGGCAGGATCGTCCCCCGCGGCCCGCCGGACTACCCTGAACTCGGCGGTTATAATGAACTGAAAAGGTAACCGCCTACGATATGATCCGTCAGAAATGACGGATGCGGCCTGCCGGCCTGAATAATCTTCGATCATTCAGGCCTGTCAGTTGTCTTTTATCGGCTGCCGTCTCCTTTCGTCGGATCTGTCCTCGTTTCCTGTACCGCCCGCGCTCTGTCTTTTTTTCCGTCCGGAACGTCGGTTTTCATGCCTTTCCGGGCTCGTCCGGCCGGCAGACGTTTCACCAAGAAACCTATTTATATCATGAGAAGCTTCCAAGCAGGTTACCTATTCCGAATCTAGTAACTCTGATCATTTTCAGTTTTATTTATTTTCGAACGCAATCGGTTTTTCCGGCCTTTCCGGTTCCCGGTCATCCGGGCCGCCCGGTTCCGGAGATTCCCCGTGCGTGAGTAGGATTTTCCAAAAGAAATCTTGCGGAGGAAAATAATGGGTAGAAAAGCAAATGTCAAAATTTCCCGGAAAACCAATCCGAGAATCGTCAACCTGATCCTCGACTTAAAGAGCGCAGGTCTTGACAACGAAGCACCGATCTGGCTTGCAGTGTCCGAAAAACTTGCAAACCCGTCCAGAAACTATGCCAATGTCAACATGAGCAAGATCAGCAGGTATGCCAAAGACCAGGAAGTCCTTCTGGTTCCGGGAAAAGTCCTCGGTGCCGGCGAACTGACCTGCGCGGTCACTGTTGCTGCTCTCGCCTTCTCTGCCGGCGCGGTCGAAAAGATCATCGCAGCAGGCGGAAAATGCCTGACAGTCGAAGAGATTCTCGAAGAAAACCCGAAAGGCTCCGGTATCCGGATCTTCCAGTGAGGTGCATAACATGACAATTATCGATGCAAACGGATTAATTTTGGGCCGTCTGGCAAGCACCGTTGCCACAAGACTCCTCGCCGGTGAAAAGATTGACATCATCAACGCCGAAATGGCCGTCGTCTCCGGAAGAAGCGGCACGATCTTCAGAGAATACCGCGACATCATGGAAATCGGTTCCGCCGAATACGGTCCGTACTTCCCGAAGAGACCGGAAAGAATTCTCAAGAGAACCGTCCGCGGTATGCTCCCGTACAAGAGAGAAAGCGGCAGAAAAGCCATGGCAAACCTGAAGGTTCACGTCGGTGTCCCGGCACAGTTCGCCGGCAAAGAAGCCGAAACGATCGAAGCAGCAGCCATGAGCCGTCTCAGCTCCAGAAAATACGTCCGCCTGGGCGATGTGAGCAGAAAACTCGGTTCCGACTTCTAAGGAGATGGGTTAAATGTCAGAAAAAGTTGTCAACACTTCAGGTAAACACAAGACTGCCGTTGCCAGAGCCACCGTCAAAGCCGGTACCGGCATCGTCAGGATCAACAAGGTTGCCCTTCCGGTCTACGGAAACTTCATCGCCAACCAGAAAATCTCCGAACCGCTCAGAATCGCAGGCGACGACGTCGTCTCCAAGCTCGACATCTTCGTGACTGTCAGCGGCGGCGGATTCATCGGTCAGGCAAACGCAGCCAGAACCGCGATCGCAAAAGGTATTGTTGAATTCACCAATGATCCTGCCGTTAAAGATGCCTTTGCAGAATACGACAGAAGCCTCCTTGTCAGCGACTCCAGACAGAAGGAGCCGAAATACTTCGGTGGTCCGGGCGCAAGAGCCAGATACCAGAAGTCTTACAGGTAAGGCGAGAAACCATGATACCAGTCCGCTGTTTTTCATGCGGGAAAGTCATCTCTGCCAGCTGGGAGGAATTTAAAGCAAGAACAGAAGCCGGCGAAGATGCGGGAAAAGTCCTCGATGATCTCGGGATCACCCGCTATTGCTGCCGCCGTATGCTTCTGAGCCACATCGAACTCGTCGATGTCATTGCTCCCTACCAGTAAGCAGGTTACTCAGGAACCGTCACGCAGATCCGTTCAGAATCTGACGGATCTGCCGGTTTTTACCGTAAAATATCATAGGATCAGGTGAATGGTATGACAATTCAGATTCAGGAATATACGCGCTTTGAAAGAGCCCGGATCATCGGCGCCCGCGCGCTTCAGATCTCAATGGGCGCGCCGGTTCTGATCAATTCATTTGAACAGTCCGATGACGATCCGCTGTTCATCGCTCTCGATGAGTTCAACAAAGGCATTATTCCTGTCACGGTCAAAAGAGTCTCCTCTTCCAAGTCTTACTCCAAGACCTGAAACAGCGTGTCCTTTTGTCCCGAATCGCACATTTATTTTTTATTTTAACCGGACCTGAATTCCCGTCAGACGGCTGCTGATCGGATCATTGATCTGAAATGATCATTGCTCTGAACGATCACTGATCAGAAATGATCGCTGATCATCAACGGCCATTCCGTGATGCGGATCTGATTCCGGTTACAATACCCCGTAGAATCCGGGTCGTCCGGATTTTACTTTACTTAAGGAAGAAATTTTTGATCAGACCTTTCAGGTGATTTAATGGAAAATGAACAGGTTACAGAAAATGTTGCTCCGGAAACCACCGGAGAATCCTATCTCGTCTCAATCGACGACTACCTCGCAGCCGGTGTCCACATCGGCACACAGCAGAAAACCAAAGACATGATGCGCTTCGTCTACCGTGTCAGAACGGACGGTCTTTACGTTCTCGACATCCACGCAACCGACGAAAGGATCATCGCTGCGGCAAAAATGATCTCTAAATACGACATCTCCAGAGTCCTCGTCGTCTCTTCCAGACAGTACGGCCAGTACCCGTCCAGAATGTTCGCCAAATCCACGGGCTGCAGATCTGCCATCGGAAGATTCATTCCGGGTATGCTCACCAACCCGAAGATGGACAACTACTTCGAACCCGAGATCGTCATCGTGACCGATCCGTTCGGAGACGCCCAGGTCATCAAAGAGGCCTGCGACATCAACGTTCCGGTCATCGCTCTCTGCGACTCCAACAACCTGACCACCAACGTTGACCTGGTCATCCCGACCAACAACAAAGGAAGAAAAGCGCTCTCCCTCGTTTACTGGCTCCTTTCCAGAGAAGTCTGCAGACTCAACGGCACGCACTTCTCCGCAGCATTAAGCGACTTCGAAGTTCCGCTTTGATCATACTGTTTATATTTTACATATCCGCATTTGCCTGAAGAGCTTCATCCGCTCTTCAGGTTTTTTTTTTATTTTCCGGCAGGATCTCATGTGGTCTCATGTACACGTCTGTTTTCCGTTATCGGTCCCTGAACACTGCGGGCGCATTTTCCTGTTTTCACCAGGGCATCTCCCGGGGATATTTCCGGATATTCTTCCGGAATGCACTGTTTTCAGGCCGTTTTTCCGTTTTTTTCGGGAATTTCCCGCGTTTTCGGATCATTTTCCGACGTTTTCATCATTACCTTTAAATATCAGAAATCTGTTGTATGTCACATGTTATCATGCTACTGTCTGACACTTGCCACAAGCGCCGGAAAGAGCATCATAAACAGATCCAACAAAACAAATGAGGCATTTTATGTTTCTCGGTATCGAAGATCCCTATATCATAATCGTTTATCTCCTCTGTTTCTTCGGTGCGCTCTGGTGTTTCCTCTACGGACTGAAACACTGGAATGATACCGACTGACCAAAAACAGAAAATACCGCAAACTCATCGCAACGCACACATCACAATCCACTCATCACAACTCACTCATCACAAAACCCTCAGAGCCGGTCAGTTTTAACCGGCCGTTCAAAAATCAAATCAGTTCATATTGGTGTTTCCAATGGTCAATGTTCAGCTTCTTGTCGTCCTTTACCTCGCCGTCATTTTCGGATTATCCTGGTACGGCTTCAAACACACCAAATCCGATGCGGATTTCATGCTCGCCGGAAGAAAAGCCAACTCTGTCGTGATGGCGCTGTCCTACGGCGCCGCTTTCATCAGTACCTCTGCGATCATCGGCTTCGGCGGAATGGCCGCCAAGCTCGGTATGGGTCTTCTGTGGCTGGCTTTCCTGAATATCCTCGTCGGTATCATTATTGCCTTCCTCGTCTTCGGTCCGAAGATGCGTGTGATCGGCAAAAAACTCAAAGCATCCACTTTCCCTGAATTCCTCGGCAAAAGATACGGCTCCTCAAAACTCCAGTCCTTTGTCGGGATCATCATCACCTTCACCATGCCGCTTTACGCGGCCAGTGTCCTGATCGCCTCCGCCCGCTACATCGAAACGACTTTCGGTCTGACTTACGAGACGGCCCTGGCTGTCTTCGTCGTCGTCGTCGCGATCTACGTCATTGTCGGCGGTATGCTCTCTGTCATGTACACCGATGCTTTCCAGGCTTCCATCATGATCCTCGGTATGGGTTTCCTTCTGGTCTACACATACATGAAACTGGGCGGCATCATTGAAGCGCACACCTTCCTGACTCAGTCTGCTTCCCTTGTCCCGCAGGCGCTTGTCGATGCCGGTCACCGCGGCTGGACTTCCATGCCCGCTTTCGGCTCTGAGATCTGGTGGACGATGATCTCCTCCCTGACACTCGGTGTCGGTATCGGTATCATCGCACAGCCGCAGATGGCTGTCCGTTTCATGATGGTCAAAGACAACAAGTCCCTCAAAAGAGCCGTCCTCGCCGGCGGACCGTTCATCTTCATGATGGCAGCCGTCGCCTACATCGTCGGATCTCTCTCCAACAACTACTTCATCTCAACCTACGGCGTCACCGCGCTCGAATACGTCGGCGGCAACGCAGACCAGATCATCCCGGTCTTCCTCAACGAATTCACCCCGGAAGTCTTCCTGCTCGTCTTCACACTGGCTCTCCTCTCAGCAGCCATGTCCACGGCAGGCGCACAGTTCCACACCATGGGAACGGCCGTCGGCTACGATGTCATCCACAACCTGATGAACAAGACAAAGAAGAACATCGGATCTGCGACGCTCTTCACACGCATGGGTATCATCCTCACGATCATCTTCGCACTCGTCCTGGCCTACATCCTTCCGGGAAACATCATCGCCAGAGCCACTTCCATGTTCATGGGAATGTGTACGGCAGCCTTCCTGCCGGCATACGCAGGCGGTCTCTTCTGGAAGAGAATGACCAGAGCCGGCGCAATCTCAAGTATCGTTGTCGGCCTCCTCTCATGCTTCGCCTGGTACGCTTTCGTCCACGCATCCGAAGCAATACCGCTCGGCATCTGCCAGGCTCTCTTCGGCACGCCGACGCTCCTGACCGGAACCTGGACCCTCGTCGATCCGATCCTCATCGCCACACCGCTCTCCATCATCACCGCCATCGTCGTCAGCCTGCTCACAAAACCGCTCGACAGCGATTTCGTTGATGGTCTCTTCACCGAGAACACGAATGCGGAAGCAGGTGCAGAAACACCCGCCGAAGCCTGAAATAAAAGAAGGACGGCAAGATGCCTCTCCGGGAAAACGGGACCCTCCTCAGGGTCCCGACTCCCCCGGAATTCCGGCCGGTCTGTTCCTCTTTTCTTTCCTTTCTTCTTTTTTCTCCTTCTTTCCTCTCTTCTTTTTTCTCTCTTCTTTTTCCTGGTATATACTACTTTTCGCGGACACAATAAACCGCAAATATTGAGATAGTGGCATATGCCCGGCGGCATATACCCTATCGATGAATGCAATCTGTCATAATTGTAGTATTGATTAATCCATTGTCTGATCTTGTCTTCTGCTTCTTTTATCGATCTGAATTTCTCATGGTTTGCGAATTCCGATTTGAAACTTT
>JAGAEB010000084.1 GCA_017613335.1 Methanosarcinaceae archaeon | reverse complement strand
GATCCGGATCGAACCTGAACGATCTGAACAGGATCAGAACAGGATCAGAACTTCAGTTTTTTCATTCTGTCGACGGCTTCTTCGATGCGGCTGACGTCTTTGGTCAGGGCAAAGCGGATGTAGCCTTCGCCGTATTTGCCGAAGCCGGTTCCGGGTGTGGCGACGATGCCTGCTTCTTCAAGGAGGAGTCTGGCAAAGTCAAAGGAGCTGTAACCTTCCGGAACGTGCGCCCAGACGTAGAAAGTGGCTTTCGGGGGTTCCGTTTTCAGGCCGATGGCTTTGAGGCCGGCAAGGAGCGCATTTCTGCGCGGGGTGTAGACTTTTTCGTTCATGTCAAGGACGCACTGCTGGGAAGAGGTCAGCGCCGTGATGCCGGCTCTCTGGACGGCATCGAAGACGCCGGAGTCGATGTTTGATTTGACTTTTCCGAAGGCGGCGATGAGATCCTTGTTGCCGGCGGCAAAGCCGAGGCGCCAGCCGGTCATGTTGTAAGTCTTGGACATGGAGTAAAGCTCGATACCGACATCCATGGCGCCTTCAGCGGCGAGGAAGCTCGGGGCTTTGTAGCCGTCGTAGGTCATTTCGCAGTAGGCATTGTCATGGACGACGACCAGATTGTGTTTTTTGGCAAAAGCGACCGTCTTTTCAAAGAAAGCCATATCAGCCACGGCGGAGGTCGGGTTGTTCGGATAATTGATAAAGAGGAGTTTGGCTTTGGCAAGAACGTCTTCCGGAATGGCGTCATAGTCCGGAAGGAAGTTGTTTTCGGCCAGAAGAGGCATATCGTAAGGGATGCCGCAGGCGAATTTTGTTCCGATCGAATAGACAGGATAACCCGGGTTCGGGCAGAGGACGACATCTCCCGGATTGATGAAGGCGAACGGCACATGGGCAACGCCTTCTTTGGAGCCGATCAGGGAAATGATCTGCGTTTTCGGGTCGACATCAACGTTTTTGTATTTTTTGAGCCAGTCCGCAGCGGCTTCACGGAAAGAAAGCATTCCGGCATAATCAGGATACTGGTGGGTTTTCGGGTCGCGGACGGCTTCGACCATGGCTTCGACGATGTGCGGGTGAGTCGGAACATCCGGATCGCCGACACCGAGGTCGATGACATCGACACCCTTGGCGATCATATTTCTCTTGGACTCATCGATTGCCGCAAAAAGATACGGCGGAAGACTGTTGATTCTGTCGGAATTCATAGATTCACCTTTGATACGGGAAATACTTAAAAAAACAACTGAGATCAGATCAGGGTTTCAAAACGTCATGTTGATTATAATCCTTATTCATAAACGTTTCTGAACGGAAAAACACCCGGGAAACGCCGGGAAAATCGTCTGAAAAAATGTCGGGGAACATCGGGAAAAAGAAAGAATGCGGCGGACCGGAGGGCTCAGGGATTTATAACGGCACGATCCTTTATCTGATGTTATGTTAGGCATTTCCACACTTGCGTTCCGTGACGTGCCGATCGATGAAGCGCTCGATGAGATCGAAAAGCTCTGCGGTCACGTTGAAATCTTTTCCGAAGGAAAACACGATCTGTTTCCGGATCCGGATATTCTTTCCTGTTTTGATCTGTCCTGTTCCGTCCATGCGCCGATCCGCGACATCAATATCGCAAGCCCGCGCGAACAGACCAGAGAGGCATCTCTTGATATCCTGACGGATATGGCTGAGATCTGCATGAGCATCGGCGCAGAAGTGATGGTCATCCATCCGGGTTACGTCTACGATGCGGATCTCCGTGAAGAAGGTCTCAGAAAACTGTCTCAGTCGCTCAGGACGCTTTCCGGCGTGGCATCGGAGACGGGTGTCAGGATCTGTCTTGAGAATATGCCGGCTGACAGATTCCTCCTGTTTCAGAAACCCGGGGAAGCGGAGCTTCCGGAAAACATCGGATTTGCACTCGATATCGGGCATGCCCATACCAACGGCGTCCTTGAGGAATTCCTGAATGAAAGAACGCCGGATCATTTCCACATCCATGACAATGACGGGACAGGGGATCAGCACCTGGCTTTCGGTGACGGCAGCATCGGCCTTCCCGAACTGGAGAAAATACGGCGCGCATACGGCGCGCTGATGATCATTGAGAACAAATCGGCGGAAAATGCATTGAAATCCCTGAAGGTCCTGAAAGAAAACGGATTCTGAAAAAACAGATACGGAAAAAGCAGATACGGAAAAACAGATCCTGAAAAAACAGATTCGGAAAAAGCAGATACGGAAAAACAGATCCTGAAAAAACAGATTCGGAAAAACAGATTCCGAAAAAGATGCTGAAAAACGGATTCCGGAGAAACTGATCCTGAACGGATGTGTGCCTGTATATTCCCGTGACAGAATGTGCAGGATTATATAGGGAAAACGCCTTATTATGTATCTGTTGTTTGTTTTTGTCACATCGTTGTAAAAGACGCAAAAAACAGGATATGACCGGGTATTTGCGGGAAATCTGCAGACTGCGTGCAGGCAATTTTTTGAAAAACGGGTATTAAAAACGGATACGGGTTGTCGGATTCTGTTAACGGGACGGGGAAGTCCCGTAACGCTGCCGGAAATGTTCTGAACAGATCAAAAATGATTCCGGAAATTTTTGAGAGGGACGGATAATGATCATTACGGAGAGCAAACCCCTGGCAGAGCTGATCCCGTTATTGGAGGGAAAATCGGCGATCCTTATCATCGGATGCAACGTCTGCGCGGCGAAGATGCACACCGGCGGCGAGCCGGAGATCGAGGCACTGACGTCAGCGCTGACGAAACGCGGATTCAATGTCATCGGATCGATCCTGCCGACGGCGGCATGCAG
Organism: Methanosarcinaceae archaeon; assembly: GCA_017613335.1. GTDB lineage: Archaea > Halobacteriota > Methanosarcinia > Methanosarcinales > Methanosarcinaceae > Methanofrustulum. The sequence goes on along the minus strand of JAGAEB010000084.1, from coordinate 7,906 downwards.
CGTCCGTTCATTTGAAGCCCTTGCTGAGAAAAACGAACGTATCAAAGAGGCTGACTGTATCCTGGTCATGGCCTGCGGCAGCGGCATTTCCGTGATAGCGGATGTCGTTTCCGTGCCTGTTTTCGGAACGACGAATACAGTCTCTCTGGGCGGCCGTCTCGGCGGCGCCACACTCAATTATCTCTGTTCCATGTGCGGACAGTGCAATGTCGGTTCATTCGGCGGCATCTGTCCCAAAACAGGATGCCCGAAATCCCAGATGAACGGCCCCTGCGGCGGATCTTCCGGCGGGAAATGCGAAGTCGATCCGGAAAGAGAATGCGTCTGGAATATGATCGAAAAGAAACTGGAAGAAACAGGCAGGCTTGAAGATCTTGAAACGATCGCGCCGCCGAGGGATTACCGGTTCAGTAAGAACAGAACGGGAGGATTATGATGTCATCAGATGCAGTTTGTGAAAGACAGGAAGCATCTTTCCGTGAAAAACTCGGATCGCGGCAGTTCGTGATCACAGGGGAGCTGACGCCGCCTGTCGGCACGGATGTCTCAAAAACACTCGGGAACGGCGAGATCATCCGCGATTTCGTTGATGCCGTCAATGTGACGGACAGCCAGTGCGCCGTGATGCATATGAGTTCTGTCGCATTTTCCCATCTTCTGATCACGAAAAATTACAATGTCATCATGCAGATGACGTGCCGCGACAGAAACAGGATCGCCATCCAGGGCGATCTTCTGGGAGCGGCTGCTTTGGGCATTCAGAATGTCCTGATCATGACGGGCGATCATCCGTCGGCAGGGAACAATCCGGGCGCAAAGCCGGTCTACGATCTGGATCCCGTCCAGGTTCTTGAGACGATCACGAAAATGAAGAACGGCTGTGATATCCGGGGCGCGCCGATCTCCGGCAGTTTCGATATGTGCGCCGGATGCGTCTCCAACATCGATCCGGACAACATGCATATGATGAAACTCCATAAAAAGGTCCGCGCCGGCGCGGAATTCATTCAGACGCAGGCCATTTATGATATTGACAAGTATGATGAATTTCTGGAACTGCTCTCCGATGAAGGGATAGATGTCCCGGTCATCGGCGGACTTGTCCCCCTGCGCACGCTGAAAATGGCGGAATACATGGACAGATCGATCCCCGGGATCACGATCCCGGAAGACATTTTCGACCGCATGAGAAATGCAGAAGACCAGGAAGAAGAAGGCCTCAGGATCGCCGTCGAGACTGTCCGCGAACTTAAAAAAATGTGCAGCGGTGTTCACATCATGCCGATCGGATGCCATGCAAATACAAAAAGGATCCTCGAAGGCGCAGGGCTGCTCAGAGACAGCCGGAAAACGGACACTGTGATGCAGGAACAGAGTCTGTGAAAAACAGTCGTGTGCAGGAGTGCACGAAAGTAAAAATTGTCGTGTGCAGGAGCGCACGAAAGTAAAAATTGTCGTGTGCAGGAGCGCACGGAAGTAAAAACATGCGGATGCAGCAGGACGCTGTCTACGCAGATCTTTTTTGAGATGATTTTGACAGCCGGAAAATAAAAAAAAGGAAACACTTTGAAAGTGTTTCCTGATCCGGAAAGACCGTCCGTTCCGGACGGATCTTTCTGATGAATTCTGTTTTTGACCGCCGGTCTTAATTGCCGATCGGTCCTGCGTGTTCTGAAATGTCATGCAGGAGTTCGTCTTTGTCGGCGTTGAGAATGATCATGCCTGTTTTCAGTTCGGCGGCTTCTTCGGGTGTCAGGATCCTGGATGAGGCATGCGCATCGATGATGGCGCTGTTTCCGAACGGGTCTTTGATGATGACGGTCGTCTGCGGCGCGTGTTCCGTGTCGCTGACGAGCTGGTCGATCCATTTCAGGAGATTTTCGGCGATCTGAATCTTTTCGGGTTCGCCTTCGGACCAGCGGATCGCGCTTTCGACGACGCCTCTGACTTTCTGAAGAAGACCTTCGATGTTCGTGATGTAGGATTCCGATATGTGCCCGGGTTCGATCGTGATACCCATTTCCGGGATGATGATCGTGCCGGAAGTCGACCGGACGACACGGGCGTTCAGGTCGTCTTTCTCTTTCAGGGAGATCTCATACATGACAGGATCTTTGGAAGAGAGGATCATCATGTCGGCAAAATGAAAACCGCATTTGTCGCATTCGGAGGTGATGAACATGATGTCTCCGAAATACGGAATATTGCCTTTCTGCCATTTCATGGCGATCTCGCGCCGGCAGATCGGACAAGCGGACGGCGTCTCGAAATAAGACCCCGGCGCGCTGTATTCCTCAGGGCAGACTTCCGAAGCAATCCGGGACGGATCTGCAGCTTCCGTCTTTTCGGCGGGCTCCGTCTTTTCAGCGGCTTCCGTCTTTTCCGTGATCTCTGTTTGTTCCGTCTTCTGTTTTTCAGGTTCTTCGGCCATAAAGACTCCCTGTCGGCATCAGTAGTTGCCGCCGATCTTTCTTCTGTCGACTTTGATACCGGTCGGGGTAACGAGGATATTGTTGTCTTTCATGCCGACGATATCGCCGTGGACATCGAGGACGACGTCTTTGAGTTCGTTGAAGAGATGGTTTCTGAGGCGGTCATCTGATTTGATGTTGGAGATATCGATGATCAGGATGTTTCCGTCGTAGATCTCCTTTTTGAAAACGGGGATCTGTTCGAGGTTCGTGAAAACAGCGATGCGGATGTAGGTATCTGCGGCTTCTGCACTGAGGTCGATGTCCTTTTCAAATTTGTCAAGGTCGATGTAGGAAGAATAGTCGCCGTCAGAAGACTGTCTTTTAGATCTGAAGTTATCCAGGAAGCTCATAATAACACCAAACAATATTGAATAGAGTGATGAGAAATAAAAAGATTAATGCACATTCTATATCCGTTATGATTTATTAACTTTTCAGATAAAGGAGCCGAAGGGAGCCGGGAAAACGAAAAAGACCGGAAAGCAGGGAAAACGGAAAAGACCGAAAGCAGGGAAAACGGAAAAGACCGAAAGCAGGGAAAACGGAAAAGACCGAAAGCAGGGAAAGCGGAAAAGACCGGAATGCGGGGAAATCGGGATCATCCGTATTTCTGATGCGTTTTCCGTCTGTCCTGATCTGTCTTAAATCTGTCAGAGGACCGTATCCCAGAAACTGTCGCCGACATGCATCAGGGATTTGACGGCTTTTCCGCTCGTTGCAGCGATCATCTCTTCGCCGCCCATAAGCGCTTTTCCGATAGCAAGCGGCTTTTTGTGCGTTTCATCGACAATGATGACGAGATCGCCTGCGGCAATGTTTTCATCACAGCCTGTGATCCCGGGACTCATGATGTCGGCGCCGTTGACGACGAATTTGACGGCGCCCATGTCAACGATGACACGGCGGACCTGAGGATTGAATTCAAGCGCACCGCGGACCGTCAGAAAAACCCTGCCGTCCAGATCCATGAACATCTGTCTGCCGTCAGCAAAAATGATCTTTCCTTCATCAGTCGTCACGACCTCGAATTTGGCTGAAGAAAGTTCGTCGACAGCCTCCCCGAAGATCTCACGGAGTTCAGCGATCATTTTACTGCGGTCGTTTTTACGAAGGATGGTACGGGATTTTATTTTCAAAGGATCACCTGTCTTTGGTATACTGAGAGTTTTAAAGTCATATCTGTTTTGTCATGGCGGTACGTTTGTTTTGTCGTGACGGCGCATTTGTTCTGTCGTGACGGCACATTTGTTCTGTCGCGGCGGCACATTTGTTCCGTCGCGGCGGCGCGCAGTCCTGTCGTGTTGAAGACAGGCCGGATGACCTGTCTTTGCCGGCGGGGGATGATCGCGGATCGACCGGGCAGGTGCACATTTCTTTGAGCGCTTCTTCGCCGACGCGCGAGCCTCTGGCGATCAGGATGTCGTTGTCGCGGATGACGCTTTTTCCGTTGACGGAATAAAGCCAGCGGTTGTCTCTTTTGATCGCCAGGACATAGATGCCTGTTTCTGTTTCGAGCCGCAGTTCCTTGAAAGTCTTGCCGACCATCGGGGAACAGGGCGCGACTTCGATCTTGATGATGACTTCATCGGATTCACGGACGGCCAGGGCGATGACCGGGTGCATTTCAAGGTCGCGGAGGACCGGGTCGGCGATGTCGGCCGCGGCGTTCGAGATCGCTTCGGAAGCTGTCGAGAGGATCAGCATGCCGCGGAGTTCATCGACGTTTTCGATATCTTTCGCGGATTCGAAAACAAGCCGCTGGACATCGTATTTCATTTCGTCGAGCTGGTCGCTGACGGCCCTGACTTCTTCGGCGATGTCTTTGTTGTTGAAGAGGAGCGCAGAATAGGCCAGACCGACAGCCAGTTCGCACATGTTCTTCATTTCGACGATCGTATCGACGGATTGTTCGAGATCGGTGTCGGCCGAGCTGATCATGCGGCGCGGCGTGTATTTCGTGTTGGTGGCTTTTTCAAAGAAGAGCGGGACGCCTTCGTCGTGACCTCTGGCGATGAGGACATCGTCCTGACGGACTCTCGTGTCGCTGTTGGGCGCATAGATCCAGTCGGCGTTGCGGCGGATGGCAATGACCCACATGCCGGCTTCCGTGTCGAGCTCGAGATCGCCGAGCGTCTGTCCGCACATTTCGGATTCTTCGTTGATGCGGACTTTGACGATCGTTTCATCGGCTTTGCGCAGACCGAGTTTCAGGCTTCCCGGAATGCTGATATCCATCAGAACGCACTTCGCGATCTCCATGGCGGCATTTGCGATATTTTCAGATGCGGAAGCCACTTCAAGAACGCCGAGGAGCTGCTCGGCCTCATCGATGCGCCTGGCGCTGAGCATGCAGCCGAGCTTGACATGGTAGTCGAGCACGTCCATGTTTTCTTCCAGATGCATGACTTCTTCGGCAATGTCCTCATTGTCGTAGATGAGCGCGGAATAGGCAAGATCGATCATCAGTTCTGATGTATCTTTCATTTCAACGAGAAGTTCTTTCAGGCTCCTCGGTTTGTATTTATATTTTTTACTGGGCATGGATTATGGTTCACCTGATGTCGTAACGTGTTTTTGTGTAAGTAGATGAAACTTGAAATGTTATATAATAGATCAATGAGTTAAAATTATCGGATTGTTCTGCTGCCTGCCGGCTGAAGTTCCGGATCGTATGATCCTTTTGTTTCGGGTCATGTGACTCTTTTTTCGGATCGTGTGATTCTTTTTTTCAGATCGCATGTTTTTTTTGTTTCGGGTCGTGTGACTCTTTTTTTCAGATTGCATGTTTCTTTTGTTTCGGATCATGATCCTTGTTCCGGATCGGATCTGTCCGGGAGCTTTATGCTTTTTCTGTCCGGTCTTACAGGAGATACAGCAGGAGAACGGCGATGAAGACACCGACGACGCCTGAGAGATCACCGAGGCTGGCGATGATCGGGATGACAGTGTCATCCGGATCGAGCCCGTACCGGTGTGATATGAATGAGAGAGCGATCGTCATCGTATAGACGAAGACGACATCGATGAGATAGACGCAGGCGCTGACAGTGATGAGCAGCAGGACCGGCGTATGGCCGCCGCGGTAAAAGTCGATCAGAAAGGCGACGATGCAGACGAAGACGATCGAGACGAATCCGATGATCAGGACGGCGATGAGATTGTTCCGGATGACCGGGTTGTCTTTGATATTGTTCGAAAAGCCGAGGTGGAAAGCCGACGAGAGACGCGCGCCGAACATGCTTCCGGTATCTCCGCCGATCTTCATGAGGACCGGCAGCATGATGAGAAGTGTCGGCCATGACACGAGGATGTGTTCTTCCGCGCCCATGATCTGGCCGACGCCGACTGCCAGGAAACAGGTGATGATCAGGATCGGAAGGCCTCTTTTGATCAGGCCGCTGATCGTGTAGTAAGTCATATCATGATCACGACCCTGGCGATGATGAAGATCATGATCATGGAAAGGATATCACCGATCGTGGCAATGGCGGGTGTGACGACGTTGTCCGGATCGAGCCCTGCGCGGAAAGTTTCTATGGCAAGGACGACCGTTACGACCGACAGGAGAAGGCCGGATATGACGCCCGAGAGGACGGAAATGAGGATCAGTTTAAACAGGCCTGCTGTCGGAAAACCGAGGAACGTACTGACGAGGTAGCTCAGGATTCCCAAAAAAAAGGAAATGATGATCGTCAGGATCGTCGATCCGAGAAGATTGTTGAGGAGTTCTCTGTTGCGCCAGTCATAGCCTGTCACCAGACCCATGTGGACAGAACTGCTCAGGCGTGAACCGAGCGCCGAAGAAATGTTTCCGCGAAGACCCATGATGCCCGGAACGAGAACGAGAAGGCCCGGGATCATTTCGATCTCCGCCGTCATGCCGGAAAGAACGATGCCCGAAACGATGCCGCCGACGACGGCGATCAGTTCAAAAGGCAATGCTTCGCGGACGATCGATGAAACACTGGCATATTCGCCGAGATAGTCATCCATCTCGTAAGTGTAGTCATCATCATCGTCGCCGCGATCCCTTAACATATGCCTGAAACGGATTTGTATGTATAAAAGAATCACGATGGATACCCTGAAAACAAAGAATGACGGAAAGGAAAGAAAAGGCAGGGATGGCGGAAAGGAAAAAAGGCAGGAACGGCGGAAAGGAAACGAATCAGAATAATATTTATAGGATTTCTGAAGTTTTCTTCCGTTATTATGGATATTCAAATGATCTCCCCTTCTGTTTATGATTCGAATATATACGTTCTGAACGGGACCGTTCTGATCGATACAGGCATGACACCTGAGAAAGTGATCCCGCGGATCTCAGAGAGGACCGATATTTCAAAGATCGAGCGGATCATTCTGACTCACTGCCATTATGATCATGCCGGCTGTGTCGATGAACTGAAAAAGCGCTGCGGGGCATCTGTCGTCATTTATGACGGCGAGGAAAAGATGATGCTTGAAGATGAAGGATCGGCAGCCACGGTCTTCGGATACACATGTCCGAAAACGATGCCGGATGTCCTGTGCCGTGAGGGTGACCTGATCTCAGCAGGAAAGAATGAAGAAGGCATTGAAGAATTCCTGGAAGTGATCTACACGCCGGGACATACGTCAGGAAGCATGTGCCTCTATTCGGAAAAAGAAAAGACCGTCTTCTCAGGAGATACCGTCTTTTCCGGCGGCGGACTCGGCAGGACAGATTTTAAGAACAGCGTGCCCGAAAAAATGACGCAGTCGATCGGAAAACTCCTGACACGGGATATTGAGAAGATCTATCCCGGACACGGTCAGGCAACACTGAAAAACGGAAAAGATTCCCTTCAGAAATCATACAGGATGTCTGAAATGATGAACGGGAAAGAATAACATTTTTGACGATCACCGGAAAAACAGGGAAGATCAGGCAGGAAAACGATTGACAGAGACAGCCGGTAAAAGGGCTGACAAAGACAGTCCGCAGAAAACAGCCCGGCAGAGACAGTCAGCAGAAAACAGCCCGGCAGAGACAGTCAGCAGGAATCAGAAGATCAGCGTTCAGGACCACCCGTTCAGAAGGGATCCTGACAGGATAAACAATGAAGAGACAGCAGTATGACAGAGAAAAAGAATGAAAAGAAAAATCCGTTCGGATCGTTAAAAGGCGCATCCGTCTTCCGTACGGATACATATGAACCGGAGACACCCTCACGCTTCAGAAGAGACAGGGACGGAGATTCCGGAAGAAATGATGATGACGCATACGGAAGAAGGGAAAGAGATTCCGGAAGAAATGAAGATTCCGCATACGGAAGAAGGGAAAGAGATTCCGGAAGAAATGAAGATTCCGCATACGGAAGAAGGGAAAGAGATTCCGGAAGAAATGAAGATTCCGCATACGGAAGGAGAGAAAGAAGTTTCGGAAGAAACGAGGATTCCGTATACGGAAG
>JAGAEB010000083.1 GCA_017613335.1 Methanosarcinaceae archaeon | reverse complement strand
CAGGTGCGCTGTCTGTTGTCGAGTCAGGTGCGCTGTCGGTAGTCCTGTCAGGTGCGCTGTCGGTTGTCCTGTCAGGTGCGCTGTCGGTTGTCCTGTCAGGTGCGCTGTCGGTTGTCCTGTCAGGTGCGCTGTCGGTTGTCCTGTCAGGTGCGCTGTCTGTTGTCCTGTCCGGTGTGCTGTCGTCTGCGCCGTCTTCTGATATTCCGGATACGTCGTTTCCTTCTTCCTGATCGTTTTTCACGATCTTCGGTCTTTTCCGGGTTCCGAAGGCCGCTGAAAGGTCGAGGACCGGTTTCGTTTTTTCTTTTTTGGGCTCATTGCCGGCGTCTGCAGCCGGATCTGCGGATTCTTCCCTGACGGGCCGGGAAAACGTGTCTGAAACGCCTGTATCGACGGTTTCTCCCGGGGCGGAAGAAGAATCTGATGAAACTGCGGATGAAACAGAGGATGAAACGGCGGAAGACCCTGAGGACGGGTTTGAGGAAGAAGCTGAGAGGGGACCGGCGGGTGCGCCGAAGTCGAAGAGGCCTCTCTGCTGATAACGGCCGAGAGAGGAGGCATCGACGCCGAATCCTTCAAAGATGCGTTCGACCGGCGGCAGGAGCTGTTTGCTGATGTAATAATCGACATCGATCGGGAGATTGTGTTCGAGGACGTAATCGGGGTCTTCGGCGCGGTCGGCGAACAGGCCTTTTCCAGCCACGATGACGAAAGGAACGCGTGTTCCGATCGGCGTGTCGACGCCGGTGCGGGCGCGGATCTTGTCGACGACCTGAATGTGGGGCTGTTTGCTCTTGTAGCTGTCAGGACTTTTGGAATAGCTTTTCGTGAGGATCAGTTTGTCGAGGAATTCAGGATTCTGTGCCAGGTCGAGCGTTCTTAAGGCCGTGATCGTGTCTTTGACGAGACGGACAGCCGCATCGATGTTGCCTTCGATGAGAACGAGCTTCAGGATCCGGTCAAGCGTGAATCTCGTCAGCTCGCACCAGTCACGGCGGACTGTCTCCATGCCTTTGACTTTGATCTTGTCTTTCCAGCCGTCGCCCGACGGTTCGAAAAGCCACTGAGCGTATCTCTTTTTCGCGATGAGGACGACACGGCGGGCGATCGCTTCGAATTCGAGTTCCATGGGCTTTGGGAGGGATTCCGTGACGATCGCAGCAAGCCGGGCGCCTGCAAGAGCTGTTTTTTCAAGTGTCAGGACGCCGTCCGGGAATTCCCCGCCGCCGTCTGCTGTACAGTGGACGAAAACGCTGTCCGTGTCGCCGTAAACGACCTGCGGGCGGATGAGGAGGACGTCTTTTGAGAACGGATCGACGCCCATGTCACGGAGTTCCGGCTCAAGCAGGGCTTTGCCGTCATAGATGAAAACGAGGCCGATGTCTTCTGTGATGATGCGCTTGGTGCGGATGATGTTCTCGCGGCCGATCCCGGTCACGGAATTGGCCAGATTGAGACTGTAGAGACGGGCTCTCGCATAGCCGGAGTAGCCGTAGTAACTGTTGAGGAGGATCTTGAGTGCCATCTGCGTGGCGTCGAGCGCGAAGATCTCATGTTCTTCCGTCGCGGCTTTCATTTTCTTTTTCGTCTGAACGCGGCGGTCGAGCAGGTCTTCAAGGATGGACGGGACGACGCCTTTGCAGACGGAAGCTTTGACGAAACGGCCGCCGGCAGGTGTGACGTTGATGTCGTCTTCCGTGAGGCCGAGCGCTTTGAGGTCTGCGCCGTCTTCGACGACGGTCGTGTAGCAGAGGTTGTGCGCCATCATGATCGTCGGGTACAGGGATTTGTAGTCGAGGATGATGACGTTTTCATGAAGGCCTTTGACGGGATCCAGAACAGCGCCGCCTTTGAGGCTGTCGTCGTCGGCGCCGCGTTCGTCGAAGTCTTCACCGCCGGGTTTCACGGCCATGACGCGGTCTCTTTTTTTGTATTCGCGGATCATGACCTGTTCGACCATGGCCGTCTGGCCGCTGCCGATGACTTCCTGGAAAACGGAATTGGTGATCTGCGCGAGCGCGATGAATTTGTCGAGAAGTTTCAGGTCGAGAAGAAGTTCGATCGCCAGTTCGGAGTCGCGGCGCGAGTAGTCGATGAATCTGAAAAGTTTGGCGCCGTCGTCGTTCCAGTATTCTTCCATGGCCGTGTACGGAACGTCGAGCTTTTCGCGGTTGAGGAGTTCTTTGGAGACGTTTTTGAGCGTGTACTGCTTGAGGCTGTAATTGCGGCGGATGAGCGGGAGAGAATCAGCAACGACGCGGCCGAGGACTTCGACTTTCGAGGACATCGCGAATTTTCTGATGTGGATCATGCTGTTGTCGCGGCTGATGTCGAGGGGGATCCGGATGCCGTTTTTGCGAAGCGCCTCGATGCGGTCGATGATGTAGGGCAGATCGAATTCGTTGATGTTGTAGCCGGAGATGATGTCCGGGTCGAATTCATTGATGACGGCGAAGAATTTCCGGAGGAGCATCTCTTCATCGCCGAGCCAGAGGACGTCGTCGCCCGGGATCGTGACGTCTTCCGGAAGTGAGGCGGGATCGACGCTGAGGTCGGGCGCCGGTTTTGCGGCAAGGACGAGCGTCTCTCTGCCGTTGTAAGCCGGACGGAAGGCAAAACTGATGAGAATGACGGGCGCCCATTCAGGCGACGGCATCCGGCTGTTCTGCGGAAGACATTCGATATCGAATGCCATGTAACGCAGCGGCGCGTTCGAAATCTTTTCAAGGGGCGTCACGTTTTCCGTGCAGATGGTGACGTCGCATTTGGACGGGAGGAGTTTTCTGATCTCTTCGGATTTTTCCGGCGGGACCGATCCGTCTTCTTCAGCCGAGACCCATGACATGCCGCTTATGTTCCTGTCGATGAGGAAACGGTTCCTGAAAAGGATGTCGCTTTCATAGATCTCGTCGATGAAGGGCTCGCGGAGAATGTCGTCACGTATCTCGGGAACGTTTTTCGGAGAATAGACGACGATCCTGAGCATCGGCTTTTTCTGCGTCTGATAGCCGATCGGCTCGAACCGCTCGACAGGCTCGATCCGTTTGATCTGCGGATATTTTTCCGTCAGATCCTCGCAGATATTTTCCGATTTCCCGGCCGGCAGAACTTTCGGTTTCGCATAAAAATAAGGTTCGAATCCGGGAACAAGACAGCAGACGCTTCTCCCGTCGTCGCTGCGTCCGAAAAGGCGGATGACCGGCTCGACCTCGTGGACCGGCTTGTAATCCGCATCAAGTATCTGAAAATCCATGTTTGAGTAAACCCATGATTATTATTTAAGGGATTCTCAGCCGTCCGGAAACGGACGATGAAAAACGGAAAGCGGAAAAACAGAAGATGAAAAACGGAAAGCGGAAAAACAGAAGATGAAAAACGGAAAGCGGAAAAACAGAAGACGAAAAACAGAAAGAAGAAAAACAGAAGATGAAAAACGGAAAGCGAAAAAACAGAAGACGAAAACGGAAAACACAAAAAATCGAGTCATTCCGGAGAACCCAGATATTTCCGGATCGAAAGATCCGGACCGGGATCATGCCCCGTTCCGGGCACAACGGTATTCCAACACGGCAATGATGACGGTAACGATCAGGACAGTGCACAGGATGAGACCTATGAGCGGCGCTGCATATTTATGAACGACCGGAACAGAACTGAATATCTGTCCGGCGACAGAACAGGCGATCAGCAGAACGCAGGCCGCAAGATAAAGAAGAACGACGGCCGTGCCTGACAGACTGAAGAACATTCCGGATCTGCGTGCGTTGAGGACGATCAGGATCATGGCACCGCATCCGGCAATCAGTCCGCAGATCAGGGTCATGGCATTTGTCGAATTCGGATAAAAAATACAGATCAGGCAATAGGACAAGAGAGAGATGATCGTTATTTTTCCCGCCCGCCCTGCAAACTGTATTGCCGGCAGATATTCCGGAGACATCAGGACACCTCTTAATGATGATCATGAATCAATGAACAGCAGATCATTTCTGCTTTATCAGCCGGATCATATAGACGCATTTTGATATATAGATTGTGACGGGATACTGAATCCGGGGAGAGAACAGAAAAGGAACGAAAAAGACAGAAAAAGGGGACAGAAAAAGAACAGAACGACAGAAAAAGAACAGAACGACAGAAAAAGAACAGAACGACAGAAAAAGAACAGAACGACAAAAAAGAAAGACGAAAAACAGAAGGCAAAGAAAAAGTCGTCATTCCGGCGGGAGATGAAAAAGGAATCGGATCCTTTCTTCGGAAAGGACCCGATCCGTTTTCATCCCGGACCGGATCAGAAACAGTCATCCGTCAAACGGATTCAGGCTGCCAGTTTGTATGCGTCATAGATGTTGTAGAGCCAGATCAGGAGCGGGATGAGTCCGAAAAGCCAGCCCAGAGAGCCGATCAGTCCGCTGAGGAATCCGGCGATGATGACTGCGAGGAAGACAACGACGATGAAGAAGATGATGCCGCGCAGGTAATTTTTGGTGTAGACCTGGCCGAGGCCGGGAATGAAGAACGACAGAACTGCCGCAAGAATTGCATTTGCCATGATAAAACTCCTTTTTTTTATCCTTTGATTGTAAAACCGTTTTTAAACTAATATAACAAACCGGAGGAAGTATCGGATACCGAAACGTCCGGCTTCGGTATAATAACATGTTTTCGCAGTATAAAAACATGAACCATATCCGAGGGCAGATAATATTCTGAAAAATAAAAGACACGGATCATGAAAGATCACAGGGGCAGAAATCAATGAAAAAAAGAAAGGAAAACCGGCAGATATGAAAAAATGACAAAGCCGATGAAAATGCATCAGGAGAGGGTAAGTCCGTGACGGATAAAAAAATGCGAGAGAAGAGCCGGGAAAGCACAGAACGCCTGAAAAAAATACACAGAACGCCTGAAAAAAAATGAAAAACACAGACGAAAAACACATAAAAGGTAAGAAATACAAAAGAAAAAAATAAAAAAAAGTAAAAGTGTCATGCCCGGGGCGTGACTCGAACACGCGACCTCCAGATGTCTCAGGACCTATAAAAGATCGAAAGACGCCATTTATTTTCCCTATGAGTCTGGCGCCCCAACCGACTAGGCTACCCGGGCATTGAGCAACGCAAAGAAGGGGTATTTCATATAAAAAGATTTCTCATTTTTTCTCAATGCGTTCAGTACAGGTACGAAGATCCCGTTCATGATGCTGCCGCCTGTGTTCATGATGCATTCATCATCATTTCGTCTGTTTTTATGTGATTTTCATGTAAGTTTCATGTAAGCTTATAACCTATGAATGATTCATAGGATGCATTATTGCCGTTCTTATGTTTCATTTTCGATCCGGATCCGGCAATGACACATACGAAAGTAAAGACTCAAAAACAAAACAAAAACGAATTCTGATAATTATCAAAGATTGACTGACCGGGAAACCGGCGGTTCCGTGAGATCATATCATGACAGAGACAGAAACAGAAAATGCCTCAAAAAGTTCAGGGTTCCTGAATAAAGATTCCCTGATAAAGGGCATTCCGTATGCGATCGGCGTCCTGATCTGTGCCGTTCTGGCATTCTGGATCAGGATCAGGCCGAGAGACGGGGTTTTCGGAAGAGAGGGATTTATCCGCTTCAGCGAAAACGACCCGTGGTATCACTGGAATAACCTCGACTATCTCCTGCACAATTATCCTCATTTTGAATGGTTCGATCCGTTCACGACTTATCCGTACGGAACGAGCCAGGCTTTTGCGCCGCTGCACGACTTCATCCTGGCGACGCTGATCAAATTCCTCAATCTTTTCGGCATCGCGACCACGACAGACGGCGCCATGACGATTGCGGCCTACTGGCCCTGCGTCCTTGCGGCTTTCTGCGTTATTGCAGTCTATTTCGTCGCAAAGACGATCTTTGACAGCCGCAATGTCGGCCTCGTATCCGCATTCCTGCTGGCCGTCGCGCCGGGACAGTTCCTTTCCAGGAGCATCGTCGGTTTCAATGATCACCACGTTGCAGAAGTCCTTTTCAGTACGATCGTGATGATCTTCCTGGCAAAAGCACTCATTGCGTCTTTCGAAAAGGAGATCCGCCTCGAAGATCTCAAAGCCAAGAACTTCGGCGCGTTAAAGCCTGTTCTGCCGTTCGCGGCGCTGGCGGGAATTGCGCTTGCGCTCTACACGCTCGTCTGGGAAGGTGCGCTTCTTTTCGGTTTCATCATCGGCGCTTATGTCACCCTTCAGATGATCGTCAACCACCTGCGCGGAAAAGAAAGCTTCCTTATTGCGATCACAGGCGTTGTCATCTTTGCCATCGATCTCATCATCGTCCTTGTCACGCCGCAGATCGGTGAATACAAAACGCTCCACCTGATCGCTCTGACGATGGGTATCGTCGGCTTTACGGTGATGTCCGTCATCTCTTCGCTCCTGCTTCAGAAGAAGAACCTGACAAAATGGGCTTTCCCGGGCGCACTCATTGCACTGGGCATCATCGCCGTCGTTGCGGGAAGTCTCATCTCGACGGAAGTCTATAATGCCGTTGTCGGTGTCTTCAGCTTCTTTACCAGAAGCGGCGGCGCGACGACGATCGGTGAAGCGCACCCGTTCTTCAGCAGCGGCAATTATATCACGACGATCCTGACGACGTTTGCCATCCTGGCATTCGTGGCTTTCTTTGCCTTCTTCCCGGTCGCTTACAAGGCCTTTAAGGAAAACAGGCAGGAACGCATCCTTTTCGTCGTCTGGACGCTCATCATCCTCTGGGCCATGCTCCAGCAGACGCGTTTCTCCTACTATTTCATCGTCAACGTGGCGATCCTCTGCGGCTGGGCTGTTTTCGCCGCGGCGGATGCAGCAGGTCTCAAAGAGCTCATGCCGGCCATTGAAAGAGCGAGAACGGAAAAGAAATCCGATGCGGTGTCCGCTCCGAAAGAAGAAGAGAAAGATGCCGGAAAACAGAAATCAAAAGATTCTGTGAGCGCCAAGGCAGCTGCCAAGGAAAAGAGACGCGCGGACGCATCCGTCCCGGGCTCCATGAAGAAAGGCCTGACCGGCGCGGGCGTTGCTGTCATCTTTGTCCTGGCACTCGTTTTCGTCGGCCTGCCGATCTCCGGCGGCTATTACTGCACCTACACGCTGACGCAGCTCTATACGCAGGATTCCGGCGGCGCGAACGATGAATGGGTCGACGCCTGTCTGTGGCTTAAAGAAAACACACCTGACACGGGACTTGACAAATACGGAAAATATGAAGAACCTGTTCAGGATGCCGACGGCGACGGTGTCGCGGATGCCGTTTCGGGATCAGGCATAGAGTTCTATGAAAACCGGGCGAGCAATACGCCTTTCAATTATCCGGATTCGGCTTACGGTGTCATTTCCTGGTGGGACTACGGCCACTGGATCGAGATGATCGGACAAAGGATGGCCTGTGCGAACCCGTTCCAGTTCGGTGTCGGCGGCCGCCGCGGAAATGTGACGGATCCCATGATCCCGGGCGCTGCGCCGTTCTTCGTTGCGGAATCAGAAGATGAAGCGACAGGATATCTTGAAGCCATCGACCCCAGAGACGGCAAAGCCGGCGCGAGATACGTCATCACGGATATCGAAATGGCATCAGGCATGAGCAAATTCTATGCCATGACGGCCTGGACGCTCGATACGGACGGTTATTATGTACAGGTCCCGACGCAGGGCGGTTACATGAACGTCATCGGCAGCGACAGGTATTACAATTCCATGGTCTCCCGTCTGCATCTTTTCGATACGAACGGCATGAAACAGTACCGTATGATCTACGAATCCGGAACGAACAGATCCTACGAGACTGTCAACAAGCAGATCTACAATATGTATCACGGCGATACCGCCATCGACATCACCGATACCGGCTATGTCAAGATCTATGAATACGTCAAAGGCGCCAAAGTGACCGGAACGGCTTTCCCGAACGACAATGTCACGATCAGAACGACCGTGAAGACGAACCAGGGCAGAGCGTTCACCTACGAGCAGACGGTCAGAGCAGACGCCGCCGGCCGCTATGAATTCACCGTCCCGTATTCCACGACGGGCGGACCGATCAGCGGCCAGACGAACTTCGTCGTTGCCCCGACCGGCCCCTACAGGATCACATCCGCCAACGTCAACGCGACGGTCGATGTCACCGAATCGGACGTCCTTTACGGCGGAACCGTGACCGTCTGAACAGATCCCGGATCCCGGAAGATCGTCTGAAAGACGACGGCCGGGACCCGAGATCAAAAACGAATGATCAAAAAAACAGAGATCCGGAAACGAAGATCTGAAAACAGAAAAACGAGAGCCTTTCTGCAGCCGGTGCAGAAAGGCTTTTTTTATCGATCACCGGTGAATCTCTTTTGAAAAACAGCGACGTCCGTCAGAAAGAAGTGACGGAAAATTGATGTGTCACAAATGCGGCGTCACAGTGAAATGACAAGTGAAGGTACAGTGAAATCACAGTGAAGTCACAAGTGAAGTCACAAGTGAAAACACAGTGAAAACACAGTGAAGTCACAAGTGAAAACACAGTGAAGTCACAAGTGAAAACACAGTGAAGTCACAAGTGAAAACACAGTGAAGTCACAAGTGAAAACACAGTGAAGTCACAAGTG
>JAGAEB010000082.1 GCA_017613335.1 Methanosarcinaceae archaeon | reverse complement strand
TCAGATTAGCGGCGCCGACGGGTGTTTTCAGGTTATCGGCGCCGGCAGGTGTTTTCAGATTATCGGCGCCGGCAGGCGTTTTCAGGTTAGCGGCGCCGGCAGGCGTTTTCAGGTTAGCGGCGCCGGCAGATCATTCATTTCTGCGGGAGGACTTCGAGCATCCTGTCGAGCGCTTTTGCGGCATCTTTCCGGATGTCTTCGGGGACGGTGATGACGTGTTCTTCTTTTTCGAGCGCCTGCAGGATCATGGGAAGAGTCGTCTTTTTCATGTCGGCGCAGACGGCTTTTTCGGAAAGCGGGATGATCGTCTTTTCCGGATTTTGGGCGTTGATCTTGTGAAGAACGCCGCATTCGGTGCCGATGATGAATGTCTTTTCCTGTTCCGGCGCATTTCTGATATAATTTATGATGCCGGCGGTGCTGAAGATGTGGTCGGCTTTTTCGAGGACATCGCGCCGGCATTCCGGGTGAGCCAGGAAGACGGCCTGCGCCGTGTCCTGTCCGGATCCGGCAGGACGGCTGCATCTGCTGCGGGCTTCTTTTTCATCGTCCGTCGTGAAGGCGTCGTGAATCGGACAGTAACCGTTCCAGAGATGGATCGTCTTTCCCGTGTGCTGCGCGACATACGCGCCGAGATTCCTGTCCGGGACGAAGAGGATCTCGTCCGCATCGATCCCGCTGACGACTTCAAGAGCATTTGAAGACGTGCAGCAGACATCGGATTCAGCTTTGACGGCGGCGGAACTGTTGACATAACAGACGACGCGCGCGCCCGGATATTTCGCTTTTTCCGCGCGGAGCTGCTGTGCCGTGATCATGTCGGCCATCGGGCATCCGGCATCAGGCGCCGGCATGAGGACTTTTTTGTCCGGCGAGAGGATCGCCGCGCTTTCCGCCATGAAACGGACACCCGCGAAAACGATGATGTCGGCATCCGTCTTCGCGGCGGCCTGACTCAGACCGAGAGAATCGCCGACGAAGTCCGCGATGTCCTGCACTTCCGGCAGACAGTAGCTGTGCGCCAGAATGACCGCATTTTTCTGCTTTTTGAGAGCGCAGATCTTTTCAATGATTTCTTTGTATTCAGCCGGATTCCCGGCCGTGTTTTCAGACATAATTTCATCCTGCGTCAGAGCGAAATGACAGTAAGTGTTCAACAGTAAAGTGTTCAGCAGTGAATGTCAGAGGCAGAATTGGTCAGAGGCAGAATCGGTCAGAGGCAGAATCGGTCAGAGGCAGAATCGGTCAGAAGCAGAATCGGTCAGAAGCAGAATCGGTCAGAGGCAGAATCGGTCAGAGGCAGAATCGGTCAGAGGCAGAATCGGTCAACAGAATCAGTCAGAAGCAGAATCGGTCAGCAGAATTGTTCAGCAACAGAATTGTTCAGCAACAGAATCGGTCAGCGACAGAATCGATCAGAGAACGGGATTTCCGTAATTCATCCTTTTCATGAGATAAGCCGTAAAGCCCATCAGCGCCATCAGCGGCAGCGACATCAGGATGATAATGACGAATGAAACGGCGCTGATGACAAGGCCTGCGCCCGGCAGCAGGACAGATGCGCCGGGAGTGAAGATGAAAAACCATCCGATCCAGACGAATACCGGGAAGACGGCGGCGAATATGACGGCATACGATGCCTTTTCCAGATCTGCCGAAACGGGCGTCTCTTCAAGCGGAATGTAATCCGGATCGGCTGTTTCCCATCTCTTGACGAGAACGGCAATGAGCCAGACGACAGCCGAGAAGATGTAAAGGACCGGCACCGGGAGGAAGACCGTCTGGGCAAGAGCCAGGAACAGAATGAACCAGCCGAACAGAGCGATCGGGTGGTAAAGGTCGCTGTTTTTGTTTTTTGACATAGTCCTACCTTGTCATTTCCTTGTCATATTAAATTCAGAATTGCCATATTAAGTTCAGAATTGCCATATTAAGTTCAGAATTGTCATATTAAGTTCAGAAGATCATCAGACTCATCTGATATGAAAGATCCGTCGGAGATCGGTCATCGTTTTCCGGATCGCTGTTTCCGGCGCTTTCCGTGCCGGATCCGTCAGAGGACTTCCGGCTGTCCCGGCTTTTTTTCAGCCTGATGACATTGTAAATGATCCTGATCAGCATGACGATGATCAGGAAAATGATGATGATCTCAAAGATACCGGGACTGTACCCGAATATTTCCATAGTCTTATTCCTCTTCCGCTGCTGTTAAAATACGCGTTTATACGACATCATTTATTTATAATGTTACTCAGGATTACGGACATTTTCAAATGTCGTGTTTCAGGAACTGAAGACCGGAGAAATGATGACTGAGGATCATTCAGAAAGAGAGGAGGCAGCCGGGATGGATCTGGAAGGGTATGCTGAGAGATATATCAGAAAAGGCGGATCGAGTGATGAAGAGATTTCAGAGAAGATGACGGAGAGGATCCTTGAGATCAGGGAGACGGGAAGAGAAGAGGCAAAGAAACTGGCGGATGCTGTTCTGAAGGAGACGCGCTTTGCTGCTGCAGCGGCCGGAATGAATGAAGGCGGGAAGAGCCGTACCGGCGATGCGGCGGGAAAAGATGTTCTGCATTATGCGCCCTCAGGCGTGACTGTCGGCAGATTCGGTATCGGATCCCGCGGGCGGGGTGATTTCTACGCCCACGGCCTGATCGGGCGCGTCATCGGAAAGACGAATGCTGTCATTGATTCATCCGACCTGGATGATTCCGGCATCGTATCTTCAGGGGATTCGCAGTTCGTCGTCGTGACGGTCGACGGCATCCATTCGCGGCTGAGTGCGTTTCCGTTCCTTTCGGGATTCCATGCCGCAAGAGCGGCGCTTCGCGACATCTATACGATGGGATCGAGGCCGCTTGCCATGCTTTCGGACGTCCATATCGCAGATGACGGGGACGTATCCGTCCTTTTTGACCACATCGCAGGCATTTCTGCCGTCGGTGAGCTGACGGGCGTCCCGCTGGTGACGGGAAGCACGCTCCGGATCGGCGGCGATATGGTCATCGGCACCAGGATGACCGGATGTGTCGGCGCTGTCGGAACGCTCCCGGACAGGCTTTCGATGACATCGAGGAACAAAACGGAGCCGGGAGATGTGATCCTCATGACGGAAGGCGCCGGCGGCGGAACGGTCGTGACGGCGGCGATCTATTCAGGATATGAAAAAGCGCCGGAGGTCATTGAAAAAACGCTCAATGTCGACTTCCTGATGACCTGCGATGCCCTGATAGAAAGCGGCTGCAGCAGAAAAGCGCATGCCATGACGGACGTGACCAACGGCGGCATCAGAGGCGATGCCGCGGAGATCTCAAAAGAAGCAGGCGTCCGCCTTGTCTTCCGTTACGATGATATGATCGCCTGCGTCGCCCCGGAAGTCCTTGATATGTTCAGAGAACTCAATATCGATCCGCTGGGCGTTTCGATCGACTCCCTCCTCATCATCTGCCCGCCTGAAGATGCCGCAGAAATATCGGAGACCGTCCGGAGCGCCGGCGTCAATATCCGGGAAGTCGGCCGTGCGGAAACAGGAAGCGGCGTCGTTCTGATCAAAGACGGCGAAGAAACGGACTTTACGCCGCTGTTCCGCGAGTCGGCTTATACCCCTGTCAAAAAAGTCGTCGGCGAAAAAACGCCGGACGATTTCGAGGAAATGAAAAAAGCCGTCGATAAAGCCGCCGACGATGCCGTTTCCAAAAAAGAAAGGATCGTCGGTATCATCCGGGAAAAGCAGAAAACCGGAAAATGAAAAAGGGAAGACGAGAACACAGTGTGAAGAGCACTGTGTGAAAAATGCAGTGTGAAAAGCACAGTGTGAAGAGCGCAGTGTGAAGGGCACAGTGTGAAGAGTACAGTGTGAAGAGCACAGTGTGAAGAGCACAGTGTGAAGAGCGC
>JAGAEB010000081.1 GCA_017613335.1 Methanosarcinaceae archaeon | reverse complement strand
TTTTTTCGGGTAAAATATCCGTTTTTCAGGAACGGTTTCTGACGTTCGTTTCATCATTTCTTAATCTTTTTTGACAGTTTCGAGCCGGTTTCCGAAGACGACTGTCGTGTGCGGGTACGGGATGTGGACAGTCGGTTCGGTATCGATGCGTTTTTTGATGGCTTCGCGGAGATATGTTTCTGCAGCCACGAAGTCCGGTCTTTTGTAGAGCCAGAAGTCGAGCCTGATATCGACGGAATACGGGGAGAGCGCGATCACTCTGGCCTTGACATCCGGAATCTCGTCATCGCCGTGGATCGCCCGGACTTCCTCCGTCTTCATGACGAACGGGCATTTGCGCGCTTCATCGATCATGATCTGACGGGCGCGTTCGATGTCGGATCCGTATGAGATGCCGAAGACGAGCGTATCAATGACGGTCGGATCGGTGTTGGCCGTCCAGTTGGTGATCGTGAGCGTGTTCAGGGACGAGTTCGGGATCACGATGAATTTGTTGTCGAATGTTTTAAGCGTCGTCTGGCGGAGATTGATGTCGATGACTTCTCCGTAGAATTCTTTCACGGTAATGGTATCGCCGATATCGAACGGACGGAAAAAGACAATTGCCAGGCCGGACACCATGTTTCCGAACGTATCCTGTGCGGCGAGACCGACCACGACTGTGGCGAGACCGGCGCTTGCCAGAAGAGTCGTCGAGAAGGTTCTGAGAGCCGGAATCGTGTAAAGGATGATCAGGAAACCGACAGCATAGATCGCGCTGACGATGATGTGTTTCAGCATGACAAGTTTGGTCGAACCCGACTGGCTCCTGCCTTTGACGGTGCTGACCGTTTTGTTGATCCAGAAGCTCGCAATCTGCGCCACGATGAACGTCACGAGCAGAATGATGATGATCGAGGTGATCGTACCTGTATTGGTTGTAAGAGTCGTTGTAATTTCTTCGATATCCGGCAAAAAAATTCCCCCAAGGAGAATTGTCAGAGAACGACACCGCGAAGACAAAAGCCGCGACATCGCCTCATCGGGACAAAACAGGAGAACAAATCTGCCGCAAGATTATATACTTTTTCCTGAATACGAAAACAAAAAACAGCCAGGCTCCTGTTCCGCTGTGACCGCCCGGAGATGATGGACCGGAAAATCATGCAGAAAAAACCTGCAGAATAAATCCGGCAGAACAAAACCTGCAAAAAAACAGGCAGGACAAAACCTGCAGAAAAAACGTCAGAGCAAAACCTGCAGAATCATGCAGAAAACAGGAATTTTCTGCCGGCTGTCTTTCCGGATCATATTTCCGGATAAATGTCCGGGTCTGCCGGCACACTTTATGAAAAGGCGGAAAAAAAGCCTGCCGGAAATGTTTCCGGCAGGCGTGTGTTTTGACATCCGTTCCTGATCCGATCCGTTTTCGGGATCCGGCGGATAAGTTCTTTTATCCCGGTATCTCAGGATTCGTTTTCTTTCATTTCCATCGGATTTCCGAAAAGAACCGTCGTGTGCGGGAACGGAATGCTGACGGACGGCTCATCATCGATGCGTTTTTTGATCGCTTCGCGGATCTCCGTCTGCGCGGAGAAGAGATCGGATCTTGTGTAGACCCAGAAATCGAGCCTGATGTCGACGGAATACGGCGCCAGCTCGATGACTCTTGCCTTGACATCCGGCAGTTCATCATCGCCGTGGAGTTCTCTGACTTCTTCAGATTTCATGACATAACTGCTCTTGCGGGCCTCTTCGATCATGATCTCGCGGGCCTTGTCGATATCCGAGTTGTAAGAGACGCCGATCGTGATCGTTCCGATGACGGTCTTGTCGGCATTGGCCGTCCAGTTGGTGATCGTCAGAGAGTTGAGAGAAGAGTTCGGAATGATAATGCGCTTGTTGTCGAATGTTTCAAGCGTCGTCTGACGCAGATTGATGTCGATGACTTCTCCGTAATCACTGCCGACGGTGATCTTGTCACCGATGTCAAACGGTCTGAAAAAGACGAGCGCAAGACCGGAGACCATGTTGCTGAACGTGCTCTGGGCAGCAAGACCCAGAACCATGGCTGCAAGACCGGCGCCTGCCAGGAGAGTCGCCGAAAACGTTCTGAGAGACGGAATCGTATAAACCGCGATCAGAAGACCGACAGCGTAGATCGCGCCGACAGTCACATGCCTCAGCATGACCAGTTTCGTTGAACCCGACCGGCTCTTGTCGCCGACGGATCTTGCCATTTTGCTGACCCACATGCCTGCGATCTGCGCAACGATGAACGTCACGGCCAGAATGAAGAACACAGTGAGGATCAGATCTGTGTGAGATATGATCGATGCTGTTATTTCTGAAAGATCTGCCAAAATAATCCCTTCTGAAAATAATATGATACACGCTGATCATATCTGAAAAAGAATGAAAAACAGACAGAACTGAAAAAAGTCTCACGGATCCCGTCTGTAAAAACAGATATAATAAGCGGGGACAAAAGGAAATATCCGTTATCGGATTAATACTTTTCTTACAGGAAACTTTTTCTGTCTGTCTCATCTGTTTTCCCTGTTTCTGATCTGTCTGAACAGAATTTTTAAATATTTTTCCCGATGACTATGGGTTCTATGCTGACGTTTGTAGGTCTCGGACTTTTTGATGAAACGGACGTTTCCTTAAAAGGACTCAAAGCCATTCAGGAAGCCGACATTGTTTATCTTGAATTTTATACGTCCCGCCTGATGGGGACGACGATCGAAAAAATGGAAGCCCTTTACGGAAAGAAGATCAATCTTCTCGTCCGCGAAGATGTGGAACAGCATCCGGACTGGCTTGAGAACGCCAAAGACAGAAATGTCGTCTTTCTGACAGGCGGCGACACGATGGCGTCAACGACGCATGTTGATCTCAGACTCCGCGCCGACAAAATGGGCATTCCGACAAAACTGATCCACGGTGCGTCCATTACGTCTGCCGTTTACGGTCTCTCGGGACTTCAGAACTACCGCTTCGGAAAATCCGTGAGCGTCCCGTTCCCGTACATCAGCGCCCGCGGGAATAAAGTCATCACGGAAACGCCTTACGACACGATCCGGCAGAATCAGGAACGCGGTCTTCACACTCTTGTTTTCCTTGACATCGACAAAGACAAAGGTTACATGACCGTCAAAGAAGCGCTCTCGCTTCTTCTCAGTGTCGAAGAAAAAAGAGGCGAAGGCGTCATGAAACACGCTGTCGCCGTCGGGATCGCGCGCGCCGGATCGGACAGCGTTCTCGTGAAAGCCGATTTTGCCGAAAATACAGAATCCTTCGACCTCGGCGAACCGCTTCAGATCCTCATCATCCCGGGAAAACTGCATTTCCTTGAAGCCTCTGCCCTCGTTCATCTCGCAGGCGGACCGGAAGAACTTCTCGAAATTGCTGATGAATGAGCCCCTGATTTCTGATCAGCAGGCGGCCTGACAGCTGACAGCCTGACAGCTGACAGCCTGAAAGCTGACAGCCTGAAAGCTGACAGCCTGACAGCTGACACATGATACAGGATTCAGACAGCAGACAGTTTATACAGGTGATCCATCTGCCCGCAGACCTTCAGGAAAAAACACTCCGTTATGAAAGACTCCTTCGGGCTGCTCTTGAAAAAGCAGTTCCGTCCT
>JAGAEB010000010.1 GCA_017613335.1 Methanosarcinaceae archaeon | reverse complement strand
TCTTTTCCTGACGGATGCAGTCTTTCCGGGATCTTTTCCTGACGGATGCAGTCTTTCCGGGATCTTTTCCTGACGGATGCAGTCTTTCCGGGATCTTTTCCTGACGGATGCAGTCTTTCCGGGATCTTTTCCTGACGGATGCTGTCTTTCCGGGATCTTCTCCGTCTTTTTTTTTATATGTTCTGCATGTCCGTTTCTTCCGTTATCCTTAAATATGAAGTATCCCTCTTTCACCGAGCCAATCAAAATGCTTATTCTGTTATGAAAGAGGTCTATCCTTTTTCCGTCAGCTCCAGAAGCTGATAAAAACGAAACCCCAAAACACATCATCGGCCTGCAGGCCGGTACGGAACGGTCATGACCCGCTACCTGCTATTTCCGTTCATGATCCGTTACTGTCGGCGCAGCAGTCCTGTCATCATATCCCGGCAGGATATGGATGTGTCCTCAAAACGGCGAAAACAGGCGAAAGATTTCTCCGGGCTCTTTTCCGAAGATCCGGGATCCTGATGAGATCTTTCAGGAGTTTTTCATTATTTCGTCATTCAGAGATTCAGAAGGAAACGGCAAGGCGTCCCGTCTGTCAGTATCGGTCAGAAACGTCTGCTTTCCTGTTATTCTCCTTTATGCGGAAACGACATCAAAAACCTGAATATCTGATATTTGCTGAATCTGATATACCGATATTGATCAGTCGGACGATCCGGTCAGCGGATCCCATCAACCGATACAAATACAAAATTCCCGTCATCAGGAGATAAATTATGGCAAGAAAGCAGCAGAAGAAAGTGGACAGCTGGAAAGAGAAAAAATGGTACGCTATCGAAGCACCGGAATTCCTGAACAGGACCATCGTCGGCCAGAC
Source organism: Methanosarcinaceae archaeon (assembly GCA_017613335.1). Lineage (GTDB taxonomy): Archaea > Halobacteriota > Methanosarcinia > Methanosarcinales > Methanosarcinaceae > Methanofrustulum. The sequence continues at coordinate 6,318 of JAGAEB010000010.1, read as the reverse complement.
GATCGCCTCCGACCCGGAACTCCTTCCGGACAGGATCATCGAAACAACGATCGGCGAAATGACCGGCGATCTCTCCAAGAACAACATCAAGATGAGATTCAGAATCATCCGTGTCAACGGCGATGTCGCAGAGACCGCCTTTGTCGGCCACACTCTGACCAACGACTACCTCAGATCCATCGTCAAGAGACAGACCTCCAAGATCGATGTCGTTCTGACCGTCCGCACGGCAGACGGCTACATCGTCACTATCAAGCCGACCTGCTTCACCGTCAAGAGAGCACGCGCAAGCCAGATCAGAGGCATCCGCAATGTCATGACCAGAGTCGTCGTCAGACGCGCTGTCAAATCCAACTTCGAAGACCTTGTTCAGGACATCATCTCCGGCAGAATGGCCTCTGCCGTCTACAAACAGTCCAAGAACATCTACCCGCTCAGAAGAGTCGAGGTCAGAAAGACTGAAGTCGTCAAAGTCCCGTCCCAGAGAAGAGTTCCGAAAGCACCGGAAGCAGAAGCACCGGCGCAGACCGAAGCTCCGGCAGAATCGTAAATCAGAATTTTTTCCGGACGGAATTTCCGATCTTCCGGACAAAAAGATGAAAGTCCGGAATGATCCGGACCAAAAGGCATCATCAGGATATCTGTCCTGATGATGCCTTTTTTTTTTATTCACAGTGACCTGTTTTCCGGTCTCCCGGCTCAGGGTCCGGAACCAACTATAAAATATAACTTATGATTTATTCCCTACAGACTTACAGGTGTCAGGAATGAATTCCGGAAAATATGATGTTATCGTGATCGGCGCAGGCATAAGCGGCCTGCTGTCAGCGCTGGTCTTATCGAAACACGGAAACCGTGTTCTCGTGCTTGAAAAAAATGACTGCGTCGGCGGCAACTGCAGGACATACAATGTTGACGGGTTCATGGTCGACACCGGTCCTCATGCCGTCACGATGCTCCGCGGCGGTCCTCTCTGCATGCTGATGGATCAGTATTTCGACAAAGTGCCGGACTTCATCCGGTACGGTGATTATTATATCCGTTCGGCCGAAACGAAAGAACTTGTCCGCTGTCCGACGAATGTCCACGATTTCATGACATTTGACTTCCTGCCGCTCAAAGACAGGATCCTGCTTTCCTCGGCGATCATTTCCGCTTTCACCAGAATGTCTGCAGGAAAGGATTATTCAAAGATCTCCGTTTACGACGCCCTCCCGAAAAGCCTCAGCAGCAACGCATTTGCTTTCGCAGATACCTTTTCCAAATTCATGTCCGGGCGCGGAATGAAAGAAACATCTGTCAGAAGAATGGCGGCAGGCAGTACCTTTTCATCCGAAAAGAAAATGACGCGCGACGAATTCGATGCGCTCGTGAACGGCATCATCATGCATGATGATGTTTCGGGAACACCGTCAGCTTCCAAAAAAGAAGTCATCGGAAAGCTCCTTTATCACAAAGGCGGTTTTTCCAATCAGGGCTATCCCGTCGGCGGTATCGGATCCATCCTGACATGTCTCCTTGAATCCCTTCCGGAAAACGTTGAGATCAGGACCGGATGCCGTGTCCGCAGGATCTTTTCGGAAAACGGATCCGTCAGAGGCGCTGAATTTTTCACCGACCCCCTCTCGGGCGTCACGGAATCCGCCTATGCCGATCTCATCGTCTATACGGGATTCGCCGCAAATCTCATCAAAATGCTCGAAGAACTCCCGGCCGAATACGGAGGCCGTCTCAGAAAGATCGATCACACGATCAGCATCACCTCATGGGCCGGCCTTGATGAAAAGATCCCGGCCCTGAGTTATATCGGATCTGAGGTCCGCTATGAAGAAATGCCTTACTGGGGCGGCCCGATGAGCAATTATGATCCGGGTCTTGCGATCCCGGGCGGACAGCTGGCCGGATTCTGCTTCGTTCCGAACCCCAGGAAAAACATCCGCGGGCAGATCGACAGGACATTTGACACGCTCTTTGACTCGATCCCGGGACTTGAAGATCATGTTGTCATGAAACATGCGCAGATCACCGTCCCGGAAAAAGCAGCGATCACCATCAACGGTGAATTCGCCGATGTCAGGACGCCCGTCAAAGGCCTCTATATGGCCGGGACAGATACCGACAAAAGAAGCATGGGTATCACGCGCGCGGCCTATTCCGTCATCGACCTCATGGAAGCCCTTGAAAAAGACGGCCGTTTCCCCAGGAAAAATTCATTCGGAGGATACGGGAATCACAGAGCCTATCTGCCTGCGGATATTGCCGGGGAATAAATACAGGGAACACATCCGTCATGTGAATACGGCCATACGTTCCGGAATGCGGCAGATATCTTTCGGAAATAATCGTATCTCTTTCGGAAATAATCGTATCTCTTTCGGAAATTATCGTATATCCTCCGGAAATGCCGGATATTCCCGAATACAACTGATATCCTGCCTGAATATGGCCGGATCTTTCCGGGAAACCGCCGTATTTCCGGGCTTTCCGTCAAAATATTTTAATAATTAACATTAGTTACAAATCAGACAATGTCCGCTGAGGAACATCTATCGGAGAAAAATTAACATGATCAAACTCGAAGGGGCTATCCCGGCTCTCATCACGCCGTTCACGCCTGACAATCAGATTGATTCGGAAGGTTTCAGAAGAAACATTGAATTCACCGTCAACGGCGGTGTCAGCGCTGTCGTTCCGTGCGGAACGACGGGCGAATCCGCAACGCTTTCTGAAAAAGAACATAAACACCTGGTCGACCTGGCTGTCGAATATTCCAAAGTGCCGGTCATTGCAGGAACGGGTTCCAACAACACCGTCGAATCCATCGAATACACCTGCCATGCGGCAGATTCCGGTGCCGACGCTGCGCTCGTCATCACGCCGTACTACAACAAACCGTCCCAGAACGGTCTGAAAGCCCACTTCGAAAAGATCGCCGACAAATCCTCTATCCCGATCATTCTCTACAATGTCCCGTCGAGGACCGGCGTCGATCTCTCCGTGAAGACGATCGCGGATCTGGCTCAGCACCCGAATATCATCGGCATCAAAGAAGCAACGGGAAATGTCGGCAAAGCCGCCGATATCCTCTACGCGACGGCCGATGAAGAATTCACGCTTCTTTCCGGCGAAGATATCGCCACTCTTCCGCTGCTCGCGATCGGCGCGACAGGCGCCATTTCCGTCGTCGCGGACATCGTCCCGGACAAAATGTCTCAGATGATCTCCTCTTTCAGAAAAGGAGACACCGAAACCGCCTGCAGGATCCACTACGAGCTCGTGCCGATCATGAGATCTCTCTTCATTGAGACGAACCCCGGACCGATCAAGACGGCCTGCCGCCTTGCCGGACTCGCCGCAGGCGGGCTGAGATCCCCGCTGGCAGAACTCGAGCCGAAAAACCTGGAGGTCCTTGTCAACGATCTGAAGGCGCTGGGGGTCCTGAAATGAGCGCCCCCGTCCGCGCCGCCGTCTGCGGCGCCTGCGGCCGCATGGGATCTCTCATCGTTGCCAAGCTCAACGCTGCAGAAGGCATCGAGGTTTCTGCAGCCTTCGACATCGTCAACAACGGCCTCGATATCGGTGAGATTGCCCGCATCGGAAAACTCAACATCCCGGTCTCTCATCCGGACAACATGACAGAAGTCCTGAAAGAATCAAAGACGGACGTCCTCATCGACTTCACTGTTGCACCCGCGACCGTTGCAAACGTCCCGAAAGCAACGGCGGCAGGCGTCAACCTGATCATCGGAACGACCGGTCTGACCGATGCGCAGAAAGCAGACATCGCCGCATCCGTTGCCGAACACAACGTCGCCGCCGTCATCTCTTCCAATTATTCCATCGGCGTCAACGTTTTCTTTAAACTTCTTAAAGAAGCCGCAGGACTCCTCGGCGACTACGACATCGAGATCATCGAAGCCCACCACAACCAGAAAAAAGATGCTCCGAGCGGCACCGCCAAAACAGCCGCCGAGATCATCAGCGAAGCTGTCGGCGGCAAAGACATGGTCTACGGCAGAGAAGGCCTCTGCCCGCGCGGAAAAGAGATCGGCATCCACGCCGTCCGCGGCGGCGACATCGTCGGCGACCACACTGTCATGTTCATCGGCAACTCTGAAAGGATCGAGATCCGCCACCAGGCTCACTCCCGCGAGAATTTCGTGAGCGGTGCCGTCCGCGCCGCTTCCTGGGTCTGCGCTCAGCCGAAAGGAAAAGTCTATGCCATGAAAGACGTCCTGGGACTCGACATCTGAGAACAGACAAAAGAGGCGCGTTTTCCGCCGTCACGGAACGATCCGGATACTTCGGACGGAAGAAATCTGCCTGATCTGTATCATGTGATCCGTTAAAATTCGGGAAACCATTCTGCCCGGCGGTCATCTGCCGGGGAGGGCGGTTTCTTTTTTTTAACGGACTCAATCCTTAATGTTTTATAATTTCAATACTTAGTGTCTTCAATTGTTTACTTCATTTTGTTCTTTTTTCATTTTGTTGTTTACAGTTTTACTCAGCTTTATTCTGCTGCTCTCCGGTTCAGATTCATGCCTTATCGTCTGATCCTGTCACGCCGGGGAGTTATCAGGAGTTATCATCATGTATGTCAATACTGAAATTGTCATTTTTGTCCTCTATCTTGCTCTGATGATCGGAATCGGTATCTATTTCTTCATCAGAGACAGGGAAGGCGGCGAAAAGACCTATTTCCTCGGCGGCCGTCAGATGGGCGCCTGGGTCGCCGGTCTTTCTGCCGGCGCTTCTGATATGAGCGCATGGGTTTTGATGGGTCTTCCGACGTCTGTTTATGCCCTCGGTCTCGGACAGGTCTGGATCGCTGTCGGCCTGGCGGCCGGCTACACGATCAGCTGGCTGGCCGAAGCGCCGAGACTCCGTAAATTCTCCATCATCGCCAACGACTCGATCACGATCCCGCAGTACCTGACGAACCGTTTCCTTTCAAAGTCACTGGCTCTTCAGGTCATCTGCGCCGCCGTGTTCCTTGTGGCCTACACCATTTATGCCGCGTCCAGTATCAAGGCCTGCGGTACGCTTTTCAACACTGTCCTCGGCATCGATGCCGGAACAGCCATGTACATCGCCGCCATCATCATCGTCGGCTACACTTTCCTCGGCGGTTTCTCCGCTGTCTGCTGGACCGACTTCTTCCAGGGCATGCTGATGCTCGGCGCCATGCTCATCGCCCCGATCTTTGCAATGGCCGTTATCGACTTCTCATCATCCAATGTCACGTCCATTCCGGCTGATTTCTGGAATCCGGTCGCGAACTGGAAAGATATCATCTCAGGTCTGGCGTGGGGTCTCGGTTACTTCGGTATGCCGCACATCATCATCAGATTCATGTCCATCAGCTCACAGAAGGAACTTAAAAAATCGTCTGCCATCGGTATTGCATGGACGATCCTTATCCTCGTCTTCGCAACGCTGATCGGTATCTTCGGCCGTATGCTCCTGGGCTACGACGCTGTCGTCGAAGAGAATTCCCTCGTTTTCATCAACATGGTCAGAATGCTCTTCCCGCCGATCCTCTGCGGTCTCCTTCTGGCAGCCGTTCTGGCCGCCGCCATGAGTACGGCCGACAGTCAGCTGCTCTCCGCCGCATCTGCCTTTGCAAGCGATGTCTACAAACCCATCGTCCGCAAAAACAAGTCCGGTGACAAAGAAATGTCATGGGTCGGCCGTCTTGTCATCGTCGCGATCGCAATCGCCGCACTGACCATTGCCTCAATGCCGAATTCAGGATCCATCATGTCCCTTGTCTCCAACGCATGGGGTGTCTTCGGCGCGGCCTTCGGTCCGGTCATCATCCTTTCCCTGTACTGAAAACGTTTCAACTTTGCAGGCGCAGCAGCCGGTATCGTTGCCGGTGCCGTTGTTGATATCATCTGGTTCACTCAGCTTTCTTCAACAGGCATCTACGAACTCTTCCCGGGATTCGTCGCCGGTCTCATCGTCAGCGTCATCGTGACGCTCGTCACGAAGAAACCGTCCGCAGAAGTCGAGAAACTTTTCGACGACGCCGTCAATTACACCGACCCGGAGTGATCCGGCAGCGATTTCCGCAGCCGGTCTTTTCAGCTGACCTTTTCGGCTGACCTTTTCAGCTGATTCTGACAACTGAAAACAAACAAATCTCAGGAGACCGGAGAAAACTCCGGTCTCCTTTTTTTATTTCCTTCTCCTGACTGTTTTTCATTGCTTTTTCCTGACTGTTTTTCATTGCCTTTCCTGATTGTCTTTCATTGGCCTTCAGTGTTTTTCATTGGGCCTTCAGGACTGTTTTTCATTGGGCCTTCAGGACTG
>JAGAEB010000080.1 GCA_017613335.1 Methanosarcinaceae archaeon | reverse complement strand
TCGATCATGAGCGGCGTATATCCGGATCTTCTGTCCCCGGAGATGTTGTCTGCGGCTGTTTTATCCGGCTGTTTTTCAGCGCGGCGGTCTTCCTGACACATGATCTCAGATCCTCACGCCGACTTTTTTGAATTCCGTCAGACTGAAGATCAGATGATATTCCGGAATGCCGACGGCTTTTGATATCTTTTCGGCGATGGCTTCGCATTCTTCCCGGGATCTCCCGTGGACCATCGTGAACAGATTGTAATTCCAGTGATAAGGTTCCCCGGGATATCTGGGGCGTTCATAACAGTGGCTGACTTCAGGAATGGAAGCCATGATCCGGCCGGTCTTTTCGGTGATCTCGTCGGGAACGTTCCAGACGATCATGGAATTGTAGATGAAACCGATCTTTCTGTGACCGATGGAAGCGCCGAAACGGCGGATGATATTTCTTTCCTGCAGATCTTTGATGCGGGCGATGACTTCTTCTTCGGATATGCCGAGCTGAGCGGCGATATCTCTGAACGGAGACGGCGTCAGCGGGATGCCGTCCTGCGTGAGGAGAATGAGTTTCCTGTCTTCTTCGGAAAGTTGGTTCATCTTCAGTGATCCACTGCTGTTTTCCATAGTCATTTTTCTGCACCTTTCTGCGTTTCTTTTCCTTTTCAGACGACGAATCTGACCTGGATCTTGTACTGACGGATCGTCGGCAGATCCAGGACCGGGCATTTCAGTTCATCTTCGATCTCTTTGAGGATCGTGTCGATCCGTTCTCTCGTCGGAGCGGAAAGAGTGAACCAGATATTGAATCCGGCCGTCCGGAGATAATTGTGGGACACTTCCGGATAACGGTTGATAAAAGCGGCCGCCGCGTCGATCTGTTCCGGCGGCACTTTGACGGCGACGAGCGTGTTTGAGCCGCCCATGCCTTTCGTGTTGAGGATCGGGCCGATGCGCCTGACGGCGCCTTCGATCGTGAGACGTTTCAGCCGGTCGATGACTTCGTCTTCCGTGATGCCGAGCTGAGCGGCGATGTCGGCATAGGGATGGACCGCCAGCGGAAAATCGAGCTGGATGAGATTCAGGATCTTTCTGTCGGTCTCGCTCAGCTCGATGACGCCGGGCATCATTTTTTCTTGCGGTTCTGTCATGTCGGATCAATTATAGAAATTTTCGTGTTTCAGCGGCTGTTCAGAAAGCTTTCCGGAAGATCATTCAGAGGATTATTCCGGGGGACGTTCTGAGGATCATTCTGAGTTCCGGGAGGCATTCTGGAGGCTGATGGGAATATAGGAACAGAGCGGTTCTTCGGCGAGATAATTGCCTGTCTCGGCGTAGGCGCGGGCGCGGCAGCCGCCGCAGACTCTTTTGTATTCGCAGGCGCCGCATTTTCCTTCATACAGGTCTGCGTTTCTGAGATTCCTGAAAACTTCGGCGTTTTCCCAGATGTCTTTGAAAGACTGACGGCGGACATTTCCGGCAGAGACCGGGAGATAGCCGCAGGGATTGACTTCGCCGGTGCTTGAGATGAACCCGAAGGAGATGCCGCCGAGGCATCCTTTCGTCATGGCGTCGAGGCCGTGCGTTTTCTGTGTGATCTCATAGCCTTCTTTTTTGGCGGTCTGTCTCATGATGCGGAAGTAGTGCGGCGCGCATGTCGGACGGATCATGATCTCCGACCTGCGGGATTCGCGGTAGAGCCATTCAAGGGCTTCTTCGTATTTTTCGGGCGTGATCTCGAATTCCGTGAGTTCGCTTCCGCGGCCTGTCGGCACGAGGAAGAAGAAATGATGCGCGACGGCGCCGATCTCTTTGACGAAACGGTGGACGTCTTCAAGTTCGTTGATATTGAAAGCGGAAACGGTCGTGTTGATCTGGAATTCGATCCCGGCCGCTTTCAGGTTTTCGATGCCTTCGAGAGATCTGCCGAAGCAGCCCGGCTGACAGCGGAAAGCATCATGTGTCGGCTGTCTGCCGTCGAGACTGACGGCGACGCGCTGAACGCCGGCTTCTTTGAGTTTCCGGGCAACGTCCGGCGTGATGAGCGTTCCGTTCGTCGCGAGCGTCATTCTGAAGCCCAGATCTGTGCCGTGTTGGATGATCTCGAAAATATCGGGACGCATCAGCGGTTCGCCGCCGCTCATGATGATGATCGGCGTTCCGGTCTCACGGATGTCGTCAAGAAGTTTTTTCGCCTCGGCCGTGTTGAGTTCACCCTCAGGAACTTTGAAAGTGGACGACCCTCTGCAGTGTCTGCACAGCAGATTGCAGGCAGCCGTCGTTTCCCAGGCAAGAACTCTCGGCGGGCGCACAGACGCTGAAGATCTGTCGTCAGTTCCCGCTTTTCCGGCCGTCCCCGGATGATTTTCACGCATGATTTCACCAAAATTCCATTGTTCTGCATTCCCGTGCGGGATTTTCAGGATGGTGTTTCAAAATGCAGGAAAGGATTAATATTTTACCTTCCGCCTTCAGTCCGGGGCGTTTGTGCCGTAAATAAAAAAAGCAATTGTTTTCAATCTCAGCAGACAGAAAAATATTTGATTTGCAGCTGTTTGGATAAAAAATATTATAATTGTACAAACACTTTTATATCAAATATCTATCAGATAATAGATTATGAATTGTTATAACAATAACATGAAAACAAATATCATCGATGTCTTATCCGTTTTCCCGTCCGTATCAGGCGCAGCTGTCCGCTCTTTTTTTGTTCTGATCATTTCACTGATGATCATCACATCAACATTCGCTTCCGCGGCGGCTTCCGAAATATCGGACTCCGGTTCTTCTTCAGACGGTTCTGTTTCAGACAGCTCCCAAAACACAGGCTCCCCGAACGATCCCGCCTCCGGCAATCCGGAACCGGGATCGGATCTTGCAGATGAAAACCCCGATCTTTCAGACACTTCATCAGATTCCTCATCAGAAGACGAATCCGAAAACGAGGCCGATGACCCGGCATCAGATGACGAAAAAGAAGATACGGATCCCGGCGAAACAAGAGATTCGGATACCGATCCTGAGATCAACATTCATGAACTCACATCTTTTAAAAACGCAGAACCGTTTTCAACGGACGAAGCCTACATGACAGGTCTTTTCACAGGCGCCGCCGTCTATACTTATCCGATCAGGACACCCGACGGCATCGCAGGCCTCAGACCCGAAGTCTCACTGATCTACAACAGCCAGTCCGCCGGCGGCGTTTACGGCTGGCTCGGCGACGGCTGGTCGATGAACGATTTTTACATTCTCCGCGATGTTTACTACACGCCTGAAAACACGTCAGACGACAGATTCAGACTCTATTTTAACGGACAGTCATACGATCTGATCTATAACGCGACCGACGGACGCTATCACACCGAGACTGAAAATTACATGAATATAAGAAAAGTCACGGGAAGCAATGAAAACACATACGGCGAATACTGGAAAGTCCTGACGAAAAACGGAACGGAATACCGCTTCGGATACACGGCAGATTCAGAACTCGAAAATTCCGTTACCGGCCGTAATTATGTCACAAAATGGAAACTCGACCGTATCCGGGACACGTCCGGCAATTCGATCATCTGCAATTATATTGAAAACCCGGGCTCTGCAGGCGGCGAGACCGGAACATCCTATCTGAAAAACATCACATATAACAACGGTCTGACTGTCATCGAATTCAACAGAACGTCAAAACCCGTGACGTTCAGCGGATATCATGACGGCAGTCTCGTCATTGAAAAATCTCTTCTTTCTGATATTACGATCAAAGTAAACAACGCTGTTTCATCGAAATATCATATCACATACAATACCTCTGAAAACCACGTTTTCCTCGAATCCGTTCAGTATTACGGTGCGGGCGGGACTTCATCTCTTCCGGCAACGAGTTTCAGTTACGGAACGACCAATGTCAGCTTTGATGAAAATGTATCCGTACCTCTTCCGAATGCCGATTTCCCATACAGCGGGGATGACTGCTGTATTGAGGATATGAACGGAGATGCTCTTCAGGATATTGTCCTTTTCCTTCCTTCCGGCAACAGTTCTTCAGGAATCTGGATCAATAACGGTTCAGGATATGTCAGACAAAAATATAACGTCTGGAACATGCCGACTGATTTTGACCGTTTACGGATAGCAGATATTGACGGAAACGGCTTACCGGATATATTATATTCATATTATCTGAATCAGGAATTCAAACAGGTCTGGATCAACAACGGATCCGCTTTTACCCTCGACAGCAGCATTACTCTTCCTGAATATTTCATATATGACGGAACAGACCGGGGTGTTCGTATCGGAGATATCAACGGAGACGGCCTTCAGGATATCCTGAAATCAAAAAAGAATGTCGGAAAAAGCGTTTGGATCAATAATGGAACAGGGTTTGAAAACAGTTCCGAATGGGATATTCCCGCGTGGTTTTATTCACAGG
>JAGAEB010000079.1 GCA_017613335.1 Methanosarcinaceae archaeon | reverse complement strand
CGGTATTTCTTCGTCATCTGGACTCATAAACGATGACAGATCCGCCGTTCTTCCCGGTCTTCCGGGAGATCCGTTTCCGCCGAAGGCGTATCCGTCTGTCTCTTCGTCATCAGGATAACCGTTTTCCAGATCCTTCATGATGCTGAGCATCCGGCGTTCTTTGCTGCGGCTGCTCCAGTAATAAGCTTCATCGCGTGTCCCTCTTGTGACGAGGACGATCACGCGGCCTGTTCTGAAACGTCCGGTGCGTCCTTTCCTCTGGATGCTGCGGATCTCTGACGGAACGGGCTCAAAAAAGAGGACAAGATCCGTCGACGGGATATCGAGACCTTCTTCCGCAACGGATGTCGCAACAAGAACGTTGAATTCGCCATCCCTGAATCTTTCAATGATCTCCGCCTGTTTTTTCCGGGAAAGTCCTTTGTCGTTCTTCCGGGAACTCTGGCCGACAAAACGGACCGGCGAAACGCCTTCTGTATCCGACAAGGCATCTGCGACGACGTTTGCCGTGTCCCTGAAATTCGTGAAAACGATGATCTTCGATCCGGGCGCTTCTGCCAGCTGATCCCTGACGATCTGCCTGACGGCTTTGAATTTGGGGTGTTCCGTCTCGCATTCGAGAGCCATGAGATACGTCTGTCTGAAATAAAGGTCGTCGGCCAGCCTTTTGGAAGCCCGGCTCGCGCCGGAAGATGAGGCTTCTTTGTCCAGTTTTTCAAGATAGGCGGCAAGCGGCGCCGGACCCTGCGTTTCGATCATGGTGACGGCATGATCGATCTTCATGAGCTCGGCAACGGCAGAAAGGGCCGTATAGGCGGTCGGATCTGCAAATCCTGTCCTGATTTCATTGACAAGATGCTTCTGCAATGTCAGCATCTCCGTCCGGCTGGTGTATTTCGACTGCGGCGGATAGCCTGCGTCCGTCAGCCGGCGGATGCAGTCATCAGATATTCTCTGAAGATTGTTCCTGATATTTTTCAGCGGCTCAGGCAGTTCCAGGAGCATCCATTCGATCTCTTTTTTATGGACATAAGGCCGCACATCCGGATCATCTTCCGTTTTGACGATGACGTTTCTGATCGACAGCGCCCGGCAGACTTCTTCGATTTTTTCGCTGCTGCTCCCGGGACTTGCGGTAATGGCCAGGACGAGCGGTTTTTCAGCCGTCTCATTGTATTTTTCGGCAATGTAGGTGTAGGCATAATTGCCTGTCGTCCGGTGCGCTTCGTCAAAGATCATGCAGGTCACGTCTTCAAGAGAGATCCGCTTCTGAAGGAGATCGTTTTCAATGACCTGCGGTGTTGCGATGATGACTGTTGCCTGCTTCCAGATCTCCTGCCGGAGTTCCGGCTTCACGTCGCCTGAAAAAGAGACGATTCCGGACGGGTCGAGCGTCAGAACGTCTGAAAAAAAAGAATAATGCTGTTCCACGAGAGGCTTCGTCGGCGCCGTCATGACGATCTTCCCGCCGGCTTTCTCAAGACGGGCCGCCATGACAAGAAGAGCGACGACCGTCTTTCCCAAAGATGTCGGCAGAACGACGAGCGTGTTTTTCGTCAGACTGTTCGAAGCGATCCCGATCTGGTAAAGTCTCTGCTCGACCGTGTTTTCGCGGATCAGCGGGTGTTTTATGTAAACAGGTTCTGACATCTCTCTTCCTCCGGATCTTTCTGTTTCCGGCAAGTTTTTCCGTTTCATCCGGCAAGTTTTTCCGTTTTTCGGGCTGTCTGCAGACCTGCCCGTCCGTTCTGAATAAATGAATGACAGTTTTAAGAATATCTGATTAATTATTTCTTTTGCACGCGCGGTGAAAGTATTCAGAGAGTCATTATTTCCGGTTGTGTCCTCAAAATTGACCCCCTGCCTTCCGGTGGAACATCTGTCACGGATATACACAGCGCCGATATATGATATCGGAAGCGGCCGGCGTCATCAGAATCTCCGTTTTTCCGGAATCTTTCATTATATTTGTACCGGAAGAATCTCTCATTCTCCGATCACGAAATTTTCAGGAATGAAGCCGCCGCGGTGATAGACCATGACGGTGATCTCGCCCGTCTTCTCTTTTTCATATTTCCTGATGAGCCTGTCATGGTCTCTCCGGACGAATTTCAGACCGTTTTTATCAAAATATGACCGGAGCGTTTTTCTGAAAGCGATCTCCTGCTCAAGATATTTCTTTTCATAACTGTCTGTCATCTGATAGATCTCTTCGGCCTCTTCGTCGGAGATCTCATTTTCATATGTCCCGTGCTCATTCAGGCCGCTGATCTCTCTCCAGTCGACGTGTCCTTTTTCATCAGGTTCCCTGTGGATCATGTACGGATAAACGCGGCAGATCGTCGGTCTTTTTTCATAGATCGTGCAGCGGTTGTTTTCCAGAAAAACGCAGGACTGAACATCATCGTCTTTGATCCGCAGCGAGTAGCCGACGACATAGAAAACCCCGTTCTGATCGGAGACGTCAAAATAAGGCGAAGGCATCAGCGCCGACGGATCGATGCTGCGGATAAGATCCGCATCGTCTTCCAGAAGAAAAACATGGTCATTGTATTCCCCCGTACAGCAGCGGCCGCAAAGGTCACAGTTGAAGCCGACATCTTTGACCGTGTCGATAAACGCTTTTTTCGGATACATTTTCAGGCCGTTCAGCTCTTCTTCATAAAGTTCCGCATCAAAATCTCCTTTCATAAGAAAATATCTCCCGGGCTTTCCGGCCCCGATCCCGCGTGCGATCTGCCGGATATCACAGATAATATTCAATGACTGTTTCTGTTTTTATACATTTTCGTATGGCAGGGCATGAAAAGCGGACAGAGACACATGAACGGAAAATGATCTG
>JAGAEB010000078.1 GCA_017613335.1 Methanosarcinaceae archaeon | reverse complement strand
CATAAATGTCCTGCAGTCTGTCCTGAAATATTTCACACGGTCTTAATATGAAATGGAACGGCATATCCCTGAAAACAAAACTCATTTTCTGCATTCTTCTGGCAGAAATCATCCTTTTGTCCGTCTCTTCTGTCGTTATCATTTCATCCGTGACCGAACAGCAGGAAGAACTCACAACGTCCAACTGCATCGAACTCTGCAAAATTTACGCGGAAGGATTTGACGGTGATTTCAGAAGAGATCTCGCCATCGCGCGCACACTGTCTGCAACAATGACTGTCTATGAGACAAAAGACCGCAAAGAAGTCATCACGATGCTCAAAGAAGTCCTGGCAAAGAATGATCATCTTGTCGCCGTCTATGTCGGTTATGAAAGAAACCGTTTTGACGGGAAAGATGACGAGTACGTCAATACCGCGGGGCACGACGAAACCGGCAGATTCATGCCTTACGTCACAAAAAATCAGACGGCTGTCCGGGTCGAACCTCTTTACGGCTACGATGAAATGGAATATTATCAGGTACCGTCTACCGAAAAGAGAGATGCTCTGACAAATCCCATCTATTATGATGATATCTTCGTTCTGAGCATCGTTTCCCCGATCTTCGAAAACGGTGATTTCATCGGTATCGCCGGTGTTGATCTGCCGCTTGATTACGTCAACACGACGATCAATGACATTCAGGTATTCGACACAGGATATGCCTATATGATCTCAAACAACGGTATGTTCCTGTCCCATCCGACAGACTCTTCCTATATCGGGTCAAAAGGTCTGCAGGACATGGACGATCCCCTTTTCCGTCAGGCTGCCGACAACATCAAAAACGGGCTTTCCGGGCAGTTCCGGACGAAAGACCCGCTGACCGGAGAAGACATCAATGTTTTTTATGAACCCATCCCCATCGACAATTCCTCGATCATGCTTGTCGTCCCCGTCAATGAAATGATGGCCAACGTCTATGATCTGACATACAAGCTGATCGTCATTTTCGTAATCTCTATCCTGGTGATCGTCGGCGTGACTTATCTTCTGGCATCGTCTATCATGTCTTCCGTTGAAAGGATCACGGATGATCTGCGTTCCGTTCTGCAGAACGTTGCCGACGGAAAGTTTGAGACATGTGATGACAAAAACATCGCCGTCGATTTCAGACCGATCCCTGAAAGTATTAACCGGATCATCGAAACAGTCAGAGACCAGATCCACGAAACAAAACGCGTTTCACGTTCCCTTGAAAACGGCAATCTTCGCGTCCGCCCGGAGATGAAACTTTCCGGCGAATTCAAGGACGTGGCTGATGCGCTTTCCGATCTTTCCGGATCCCTTGACGAGATCATCGGAGACTCTTCCCACGTTCTGAATTCCATCCGCCAGAAAGATTTCTCACAGCCGATCACGCATTACGGAAAAGGAGATTTCCTGCGTCTGACATACGGCATCGAACAGACGCGTGTCGATATGCAGAAGATCACCGAGCAGTACGAGAAAAAGGAAAAAGAACTCCTTGATTATACCGAAAGCCTGCGCCTGTCCAACATTGCCAAGGCTGAAATGGAGCGGATCATCAACAACAGCCCGGTCATTGCGCTTCTCCTCCGGATCGACAGCAAATGGCCCGTTCATTTCATTTCGGAAAACGTCAGCCAATGGGGTTATTCCGTCTCAGATTTCATGGACGGAAAAGTTACATATTTCGACATTATCCACCCCGATGATTACGACGGTCTTTTCAGCAGGATATCCCAAGCCTTCTTCAGCAATGAGCAGTATCTGACGGACGAATTCCGCATCATCACGAAATCCGGAGAAGTCCGCTGGATCGAAGCGCGTCTCTACCTCCGCAGATCCGACAACAAATTCACGGATCTCTACGGTGTGAACCTCGACATCACTGAGCGCAAGGAGATCGAGCAGCAGGCTGCCAAAGTCGAAGACATCCGCAAAAAAGAGATCCATCACAGGATCAAAAACAATCTGCAGGTCATTTCCATGATGCTCTATCTGGAATCGTCCAAATTCACGGATCCGGAAATCCTTCAGGCCTTCAAGGACAGCCAGAACCGTGTCAAATCGATGGCTCTGATCCACGAAGAACTCTACAAGGGCGGCGATCTGCAGACGATCAATTTCAACAGCTATGTCAAAGTTCTGACAGAAAATATCTATAATTCATACAAAACAGGCAATAAAAAGATCTTCTTTGATCTGAATATCGAAGACATCTTCCTCGATCTGGAAACCGCCATTCCGATCGGAACGATCATCAATGAACTCGTTACGAATTCCATGAAATATGCTTTCCGGAACAGAAAAAAAGGACGCATCTTCATCAATATGACTGAAACTGTGCCGAACACGATCAGACTCGAGGTCGGCGATGACGGAGAGGAAGATCCGGCACTTGATCTTTATGATGAAGACCGTCAGTCTCTCGGCATACAGCTCGTGACGGCGCTCGTCGAACAGCTCGACGGCACGATCACGCTGGAACTGGCGCACGGTACCAGATACCGCATCATCTTCAGAGTCAATCCCCGAAGCCGGACATCCCTCTTCAAAAGATATGTCAAAGGGGTTATATTATATCTTAAAACGTTGCATTTCATATTCTTTATGATTTCTGATGAGGGATATTCCGATTTTCCATATATCCGAAAAATTTATTTTTCTATATATCCGGCGATTCTCCTGCAATATCTTCATCCCGAATCTTCATCCTGTATCTGAAACCGATATCATACATTTAAACCGGTGATTTCCATGACCAAAAAAATCCTGATCGTCGAAGATGAAAATATCGTGGCCCTCGGTATCAAGAAGATCCTCCGGAATGCCGGCTATCTGGTTCCCGGAATTGCCTCCACAGGTTTTGATGCCATTGACCGCACCGAAAAAACCTACCCCGATCTCGTCCTGATGGACATTACGCTCAAAGGAGACATGAACGGTATCGAAGCCGCAGACGAGATCATCAGACGCTGGAATATTCCGGTCATCTATATCACGGCTTATTCAGACAGGCACATCCTCGATTCCGCCGAATTCAAAGAACCGGCCGGCTATATCACAAAACCGTTCGATGAAAAAGATCTGCTCGATGCCATCTCCCGGGTCATCGGCCGATAAAGCTCAGGCAGAATCCGGATCCTTCTTTTTCCGGATTCTGCCCTGAAATGATTTTATGATGTCTTCGTTTCCTGATCCGGTCCCGAAACGTCTTTTCTTCGTTTTCCGGTCTCGGACGGGAATTCATCTCTTTTTCCGTTCTCTTTTTCATTTATTTTTCACACGCTCTCTTCTGACTTCCGCACTTCACACTTCTCACAATTGTGTACTTTTCACAGTTGTGCACTTCTCACACAAGTGACTTTTTTCTCATTTTTCTCCTGTCCTGTCTCACAGACCGCTTCCTTTCCGGAAAATATCCGGTCCGTTCCGGGCAGGTTCTGACACAAATCTATATATATAATTTATCTGTTATGTCGCAGGTCTGAATCAATGTCAACCAAACAGTGGTGTCTATTAAACATATCACAGACGATGACGTGATCCGGAACAAACAAGGAGGTAGTTACATTGACTTACTGGAACAAAGAAATTGAAACAATGGATCCTGAAAGTCTTCGGAAACTCCAGAGTGAAAAACTTGTAAAACTGATAAACTATGTTTACGACAGATCTCCTTTCTACAGAAAGAGATTCGAAGAGGCCGGCATAAAACCGGAAGACATCAGATCGATCGATGACCTCACGAAACTGCCGTTTACATTTAAAAAAGATCTGAGAGACACCTATCCGACAGGAATGTTCTGTGTCCCGCCCAAGGATGTTGTCCGTATCCACGCCTCCTCCGGAACAACCGGAAAACCGACTGTTGTCGGCTATACTGAAAACGATCTTGACTGCTGGTCTGAATCTCTGGCCCGCGCCATGACCTCAGCCGGACTGAACGGAGACGATATCATCCAGGTCAGTTACGGTTACGGTCTGTTCACAGGCGGTCTCGGCGCCCACTACGGTTCTGAAAAGATCGGCGCCACAACCGTCCCGGCAGGTACGGGAAATTCCGAAAGACAGATCATGCTCATGCAGGATCTCGGCGTCACAGGCATTTGCTGCACACCGTCTTACTTCTCACACCTGATCGAAGTTGCTGCGAATATGGGCGTTGATTTCAGAAAAGACACGAAACTGCGTGTCGGCCTTTTCGGCGCAGAACCCTGGTCCGAGGAACTCAGAAAACACATCGAAGAACGTTCCGGCATCAAGGCCTACGACATTTTCGGAACATCCGAACTGAGCGGCCCGCTCTTCACAGACTGTGAAAAACAGAACGGTATCCACATCTGGGGAGATATGTTCATCGTCGAAGTCGTCGACCCCAAGACAGGAAAGCAGGTTCCTGACGGCGAAAAAGGAGAACTCGTCGTGACAACGCTCACCAAAGAAGCTCTTCCGCTCATCCGCTACCGCGTCGGCGACCTGACATCCATGACGCACGAAACATGCGCCTGCGGCAGAACGCACCCGCGTATCCTGAGACTGACCGGACGCACCGACGACATGACGATCGTCCGCGGTATCAACGTCTTCCCGGGACAGGTCGAAGCCGTCCTTCTGGCAACGCCGGGCGTGACCCCGAACTTCCGCATCCTCATCGACAGAGTCCACGAACTCGACACGATGACCGTTCAGGTCGAACTCAACGAAGAGAACTTCTCTGAAAAGATGTCCGATCTCTTCTCACTGAAATCCGAGATCGAAAGAAAACTTCAGAGCATCCTGAACCTCTCCGCCAAAGTCGAATTCGTCGAGATCGGCACGATCCCGCGCTACGAAGGAAAAGCCAAGAGGATCATCGATAACAGAAAACTCTGAATGACTGAAAAAGATCAGTCGCTGTCATTGAAACCGGATTTCCGTAAATCCTTTAATATCATCCGAATGTATATTCGGTATCATTGCCGGATAATGTCCGATGCCTGATTGCCGCTGACAGGAAAATCAGGATCGCCCGTGAAAGCCGGTCTCAATGCACGACTGTCACAATTCATCAATCAAATTTAGGAGAATCAGTTATGGCAAAGACGATCAAACAGATTTCCGTGTTTTCTGAAAACAAACCCGGGAAACTCTTCAAAATCGCAGAAACCCTCGGTAAAGCTAATGTGAACATCCGCGCGCTGATGATCGCCGAATCCGGTGATTTCGGCATTGTCCGCCTGATCGTTGACAAACCGGAAGACGCCTACGATGCCCTCCGCAACGTCGGCTTCACCGTTTCCGAAACGAATGTCATCGGCATCCGCATGGACGACCAGCCGGGCGGTCTCCTGAAGATCGCAGACGTTCTGGCCTCAAAGAACATCAACATGGATTACGCCTATGCTTTCGTGACACCGGGATCTGCCAGCAACGCAGCCCTCGTCATCCGTGTCAGCGACACCGATGCTGCCGTTTCCGCCCTCGAAAACTCCGGCATCGAACTCTTTGAAGAAGGATACTTCAAAAAGCAGTGATCCCTGATCTAAAAAAACAGTGATCCGCTGCCTTTCAAAAAACAGTGATCCGGATCATCAGAACAATGATCCGGATCTTTCAGAAACAATGTTCCGGATCTTTCAAAACAATGATCCGGATCTTCTGAAAAACAGTCACCTCTCATATCCCGTTTTTCATCCGGCATATTCGTTCATCCTGCCGGTCTTTCTTCCTGCCGGTCTTTCTTCCTGCCGGTCTTTCTTCCTGCCGGTCTTTCTTCTATACTTTTTTATATTTTCTGCTTCTACTTTGCCTAATATCCCGTTCACTGCCGTCCTTTCATGCCGTGCGGCGGATGCCGGCAGAGACCGGGTCAATCATCAATTTTATTTTTCGGCTGATCATGATGTCCGGCAATGCCAAAGATGCTTTTCACAGGAAGATCGGCGGCGCTCATACGACGATCATCGGCGGCCGCACGGGAAGACATGTGACGGAATGCGTGGCTGTCCACGAGGAAGTCAAAAAGATAATCCCCTCTGTCATCTCTGTCAAAAACAACGGCAGAAGCGGCGGATTTTCCGCAAAGGTTCTCCGTCCGGATGAACGCGGAAACCTGAGACTTCTGATCGTTGAAGGCCGCAGTTTCCAGGAGATCCGTCTGGTAACGACTGTCGCAAACGCTGATGAAGGAGAACGCCTTGTCAGAGAGCTGAACGATCTGATCGACGAAGCGCTGAAATGACTGCCGGAAAAACATGTATCGGGAAATATGCGCCGGAAAAACATGTATCGGGAAATATGCGCCGGGAAAACATGTATCAGGAAATATGCGCCGGGAAAATGAAATGAGGTAATGCCGGATATGTACACTTTTTTAGGCACGGACCACGGAACATCTGCCGTCCGCTTCGCTCTGATCTCCAAAAATGAACTTTCTCTGCCGTCAGGGAGCGACGACGTCTCTTTTTTTGAGATCCCGCGCAGGGTCGCATCGTCAATGTCGCCTGCTGAGATCCGGGATGAGACGGAATCTTCCCTCGGCATAAAGCTCAAAGACATTTCCATGGCTGCCGTCACTTATTCGATGGGCGACGGCATTTCTTCGCTGACCGACATCCGGAAAGTCGCCGGGCGCGGTCTGGAAAGAACGGGCGGCGCAGGCGTTGAAACGGGCGCCGGCACAAAAGTGTATGATCTGATCAAAGAATCCGGCTGCCCGGCTTATGTGATCCCGGGAATCACCGTCAAAAGTCCGACGGATCCCCGCCTCAAAGTCTTTTCCCACCAGTCGAGTCCGGAAAAGATCGGCATCCTCTATCTGGCGTCTCTTGCAGGTTTCCGTCATTTCGTCCTGTCGGATATCGGATCGAATACCGTGACGCTGGCTGTTGCCGAAGGCCGTCTCCTCGGGGGACTGGATGCCTGCATTTTTGCACCCGGCCGCCATCACGGACCGCTCGATCTCAATGCCATCCGGAATGTCGATGAAGGAAAAATGACGGCAAACGAAGCTTTCTCCTCAGCCGGCGTCTGTGATTCGCTCGACGACCCCGACCTGCAGGATGCATCCGTCGCTCTCTTCGCGTCAATGGAGATCCTTTCCATGTCTCTTCTGATCTCCGAAAAAAATCTGCCCTGGGACGTTGTCATCTCCGGGTCCGGCGGGGACGATCCCCGCATCGCTGAAATGATCTCCGCTCACCTGGGCCGTCCGGTCACAAATCTGGGTAAACGGGCGGCAGCCGTCGGCTGCGCAAGGATTGCCGAAGCCGTTTTCAGCGGCAAAAAAGATATTCTGGGCATTCCTGTTGACAGAAGCTGACGGGCCGTTTTTCAGTTATCATCATGATCCGGGCTTTTCAGCACGACGATACGGGATTTTTTATCGTTCGGATCAGGATTTTCTCTGTTCTGTTTTTTCACGGGGTTTTTGTTGTTCCGGACTCTCGGATCTTCTTTCTCGATGAATTCGATGTCGATGTTTTCATCGTTTTCATCAGCTTCATCAACACCGATCATGTGCGTCTCAGCGGCATCGCCGGACGCCTCATACGACATCGTGTCATTGTTCAGAAGGATCACATAATCTGCGGAATTCTTCAGGGAAACGGAAAATCCCGGTTCGATGCCGAAAACGATCGTTTCTTTTCCCTTTTCATTCGCTTTGTTGAGAAGGGGCTTAAAATCAGCATCGCGTGTCACGATCGCGATCGTGTCGATGTTTTCATTGTACACAAGTTCCATACCCTCGACGGCCAGACGCACATCGACATCACTGGCGCAGATGATCGGCTCAAGCCCGTGGTTCTCGATGGCTTCGATCAGTCTGTCAGAAGCATACTGGTTAACGAAAACCCTGCCGACTTTCAGATTACCGTATTCCTTCAGAACATTTTTGATATCGTGAAGGTCGACATTGAATTCGCGCCTGATGACGTTCGGCCCATCAACAAGGAGACCGATCCGTTTCCTTTCGGCCTCTTTTTTTGTAGACAGATATTTTGTGATGGAACCCAATCCCGGTTTTGATGACATTTGGAACTCCTTTCCGAAAACTGTCTGTCCGGTCCGGGCATGAGACAACTTTCGAATCAATGATATTACTTTCCTTTTCATATAACTGTTTTATTGTCTCCCTGAAAACTTCCCCGCCCGGGATCCGGAGACAGCGGAAAAGGCGCCGGAGAAAATAACGAAGAAAACACCTGAGAAGATATCAAAAGAAAACACCTGAGAAGATATCAAAAGAAAACACCTGAGAAGATATCAAAAGAAAACACCTGAGAAGATATCAAAAGAAAACATCGGAGAAGATACCGAAATTTATTCACGGCATCGTCTCCCGGAATTTCTCCGAAAGGACGGATCTTTTCAGAGATGACGCATCTTTTCTGTCGCCCGGTCTGAGTTCGAACAGGTGCCACATCTTCCGCCCGCGTTTTTCACGGTAATAATAAAGTTCGCCGCCGGTCCTCAGATAGGCTTCATAGACACGCGCAAATTCCGGATATTCGGCTTCCGTCAGTTCGATGATACCGTCACGGGCCGATGACCAGTCATAAATATGCAGGAGAACGACGAACCTCACTCTTTTGAATTCATCCGTCGGCGGCAGTTCTTCCAGATACAGCGTCTGCCGGAGTCCGGGAAGCCAGCAGGCGATCTTGGGAACGATATCCAGAACATAGATCAGATCTTTTTCGCCGGCCGCCGGCTTGATATAGCAGTGACCGACCGTGAAT
This sequence comes from Methanosarcinaceae archaeon, assembly GCA_017613335.1. GTDB lineage: Archaea > Halobacteriota > Methanosarcinia > Methanosarcinales > Methanosarcinaceae > Methanofrustulum. The sequence continues at coordinate 4,056 of JAGAEB010000078.1, read as the reverse complement.
CTGCCGGACATCTCCGCAGGAACACCATTTTCCGGGATATTTTCTTCTTCCCGGACGATCCCGCTTTCCTGCGCTGTCCGATCTGCCGGACGGTCTTTGTTTTCCGGCGCCGTCCGCTCTTTTTCGATGATGCTGATCTCCTGCATTGTCTGCTCTCTTTTTCCTTATCTCTGCCATTGGGTGTTTCTGGTTCTGTTTTTTTCTCTTTTCATGCAGATATAGCCGGCGATGATACCCACAAGGATGCCGCTGAGGTGAGCAATATGGGCGATCGAGTCATTCGGCGTTGCGAAATTGAGTATCAGATCCAAAGCAGCGAAAAGGACAACGACATATTTGATCTTCAGCGGGATGATGAAATACAGGAGGACTTTTATGTCCGGATTGATGACAGCCGTCGCTGCCAGAATGCCCATGACGGCGCCGCTCGCGCCGATGACGGGGTTGGACGAAAACAATGAAAAGCCGATCGCCGATATGATCCCCGAGGCGAAATATATCAGAAGGAACGGGACTTTTCCGATGCGTTTTTCAAGATAAAGACCGAAACCGTAAAACGTCAGCATATTCACGGCAAGATGGACCAGATCTCTGTGGCAGAACATATAAGTGATCAGAGACCAGGGTCTCTGCAGAATAAAGTCCGGCCAACACGCCAGACCCGCATACAACCTGTAATACAGCTCATTCGAATAAAGTGCCGAAAGCTGCGTGATGCCGAAAACAAGGATACACAGGATAACAATGCAGAGCGTCGGACTTGAAAACAGCGTTTTCAGAAGACCCGGTTTTTCCATCTTCTTTTTGTTCCGGATGATCTCCGCCGACCTCTCATCAAAACCGTCATCTTTGTAATAGGTCGGCGTTCCGTCGAAAGAATCACGGGCGTACGTCTCCGCTATCCTTATTTCTTCACGGGATCCCGGATCTGCAAAACAATGATGGCAACGCCTGTCGATATGGTCTTCACAGTACGTTTTTCCGCATGTCAGGCAGACCGCCTGTCCGGGCTCTGTTTTTCCGCAGGTATGACATCTGCTCATTGAATGACCTCCGGGATTTTCCGGTTCCGGAAAAATCCGTATTCTGTTACATATTTATTTTCTATATATGTTTTTTCAATATTGGTACGGATCCGCTTACATCTGTCTGTATCAATTTATCCTTTTCTCCGGACTGTCCTTCCGTCTTTTTCTGACTGTTTTTCAGTCTTTTCCTGACTGTTCTTCCGTCCTTTTCTGACGTTTTTCCGTCTTTTCCGGAGAACCTTCTGAAACCTCAGGGCCGGCAGGGCAGAAGACCGGGAAATCCTGTCTTCTGCCGTTGTTTTTTCATTCGGCTGATTTCGCACGGTCACGGTCTCTTTTCCGTTCCGTCAGTCCGACAGGGCGTCCAGGAGCATCTGTCTGTATTCCTGAAGATCGACGCTGTAATTCCTGAGGACTTCCGGGTCAGGATCTTCTTCCAGTGATCTGAGGCGTTCATACGTCCTTTCTGCTGTTTCGGAGATCCAGGCGTCTCTTGTTCCGGCATCCGTTCTGCAGATGTATTCCGGTCTGACGGAGACCATCAGCGTTCCGTCATCAGCTCTGAATGAATTGACTTTTCCGATCACGGTGACGAAACAGGGCGTTTCGGCTTCTGCCAGGAAGCGGAGGGCTTCCGGTCTGTACTGGCCGGCGTAGAGGATGAAAACGCCTGTCGGATCTGCGATGCGCGCTCTTCTGTACTCGGAATCCGTGCCGATGTTTTCCGTTTCTGTCAGAACGCCGGTGATCAGGACGCGATTGGCGCGCGCACCGGTCGGTGTCAGAAGATACTGCGGCGCATAGCGGTCTTCTCCGCTTTTGTAGATCACTTCCGAAGCATTGAGTTCTTTGGCGAAGATGCGGACAGCGACTTCTCTCATATAAAGCGGCATTCAGATCACCCCCGCGCCGTCGTCAGACGGACTGAAAAACACATCCTGCGGCTCTTCTTCTCTGTATGGGCCCTGTTCCGGCATTCCGTGTCCCGCCATTCCGTATCCCGTCATATCCGTTCCGTATCCTGCCGCATCCGTTCCGTATCCCATATCCGTTCCGTTTCCGGATATTTTCTTCTTCCTTTCCGGATTTTCCATGTCTTCGGCGATCATCGCCTTCAGGGATGTCCTGTCAGTTTCCGGGAGTTCCTCTCTGATCTCTTCGACGATGATGTATCTCTCCGTCTTTCCGCCGGTGACTCTGAAATATCTGCCGATGAACAGTTTTCTGATCTTTTCCGCGATGATCTCCGGCTCAAGCGTCTCTGCGGCAAGGGCCAGGGCTTCATCAAGCGTCATGCCGAGGATCTGTTCCGTCAGCTCTTTTCCGATGATGACTTCCTGCGTGACTTTTCCGTCATCGATGACGCCTTTGATCCTCAGATCACTGATCCCGGTCACTTTCCCGTGATCGGGGCAGGAACTTTTCTGGAGCATTTTCCGGCATTCGGGACATCTCCTGATAAGACCCGATCCCGAGCGGACGTCTACGCCGCATCCTGAAAACGATGTCTTCGCAAAATTGATCTCGATATCATCGTCAAGTTCTTCGACAACGCTGAGTCTGTTCAGGCTGAGAGAAATGCGGCCGTTCATCTCATTCGTCACGGCGTTTCTGATCAGATAGCATTTTCCTTCCGACATGGCCGGGCAGCCGGACGTCTTCCAGACGGTCATACGGACAAGGCCTGTCTCATCGCCGACAAGACCTGCCTGGCTGATACTCTCATGGGCGTTCTCCCAAAGACGGAACACTTTGACCCTGATGTCCGTCCAGATACCGTCTCCGGTCAGATCTGAGACCCTGCGGATCTCATTCATGGTTTCATCGTCTGCTGACTGATCGGCGGCGATCTCTCTGTCACATTCGAAGATGGATGAATTCCGGTTCACATAGAGCCTGACTTTTCCGTTCCGGAAACCGGCCGACACGTTTTTCAGCGTGTAGCATTTTCCTTCCTCAAGCGGCATCACGTCTGCATCTTTCCAGACGATCAGGGCGACCGTCCCCGTTTCATCACCGACGAGTCCCGACATGGATATCGTTTCATGCGGATTGTCCCTGACTCTGAGGACCCGGACGTCCGCCGTCACAAAAAATCCTCTCGCAGCCCCGTCTGTTTTTCCGGGACCGCTGTCCGTCTCGTTTTTCGTCATTTCAGAAATGATCCCGCCGACAGTCATGACGCCTTTATTGTCCCGGAATGAATAAGGCAGTCTTTCCTGCCCGTACTTTTTTGAAAAAATACCGATCGCGCATCTGCAGGCTTCATTCTCAGAGACCCTGTACACGTTCATGAGTTCATTCAGACAGTTTTCTATTTCTTCTTCCGGGATTTCCGTTCCCCCTGCGGCGAACATATTCCGGACGGATGCCGTTGCCCGTTTTATTTTCTCCGTGTCTTTTTTTTCTGCGTTTGTTTTTCTCGTGTCTGCTTTTTCTGTGTTTGCCTTTTTCCTGTCTGTTTTTTCCGTGTTTGTTTTTTCTGTGTTTGTTTTTTCTGTGTTTGTTTTTTCTGTATCCGGCGTTTCTGCCTCAAGCTTTATGCTGTCATCCTGATTCGGATTTTCGTTTTGCATTTTGTCAGACCTCCTGGTCTTTTGTTTTATGTCATCGGGAGGCAGACGTTCATCTTAACTTAATAATATAAATATGATCTGAATGCACGGTGAAAGTACTGAACAAAAAAAGAAATAAAGGAGAAATACAAAACCGGGCAAAAAACAAACGGATAACGGGGCAGACAGACAAAAGAGGCAGACAGACAAATGAGACGGACAGACAAAAGAAAAAGTCTGTCAAAAACACCGCGGTCAAAAAGAAAAGACCGATGTTCGTTTTTCAGAAATGGGGTCTGCCGCAGGGATCTGCTGCGGCAGAAGATAAGATCTCATTGAACCTGCTGTTCTCTCGTCATCTCGTCTTCAATATCCCAGATGACGGCTTCGCACATGATCTGCGTGTTTTCCGCATAAACGGAGACAGCTTTTTCATGGACAGCTCTGCAGACGTTTTCCAGTTTTCCGCGGAT
>JAGAEB010000077.1 GCA_017613335.1 Methanosarcinaceae archaeon | reverse complement strand
GTTTTTTTATCTGTTTTAGCCTGTTTTTTTATCTGTTTTAGCCTGTTTTATAAAAAAATGCCGTTTTCCTTCCGGAAAACGGCTTTGAGTCCGACCATTTCTGATCGGTGTATCCGCGACCTGATGTCGGGGTGTTTTTCAGTAAGTGCGGTAAAGCATGTAATCTGCGATATCGCAGAGCAGTTTTTTGGCGTTGCTGTCGGGAAGGACATCGAGTTCGGCTTTGCCGTCGGCAACGAAGCCGAAAGCGAGATCTTTGACGTAATCGAGAGAGCCCGATTCAGTCAGGACGCTGATCGCCTCTTCGATCTCTTCCGGGGTGATGTCGCCTTTTCCGAAAGCTTTCGGCCGGAATCCTTTTTCGAGGGCATGGATCATGAGGAGCGTTCTTTTGCCTTCAGCGATGTCACTGCCCTGTCTTTTGCCGATCACTTCCGCCGGCGCTGTCAGATCAAGGACATCATCATAGATCTGGAAGCCGAGGCCGACGAGGCGGCCGTATTCATAGAGCGCTTTGACCGTCTTTTCATCAGCACCGCCGATGATGCCGCCGATCTCTGCAGCCGCACCGAAGAGAACGGACGTCTTCTTTTCGATCATTTCAAGATATTCTTCTTTGGAAACGTTGTCGCGGTTTTCAAAATCGATATCGAGCCACTGTCCTTCACAGATCTCGACACAGGTTTTGACAAGAACGTTCGTCGCCCGCAGAGCTCTGTCCGGCTTTCCGGCGCAGCAGGTCGTGATGATCTCGATCGCTTTCGAATAGAGCGTATCGCCGGCAAGAATGCCGCCGGCTTCTCCCCAGATCGTGTGGACGGCCGGAAGACCGCGGCGGACCGGATCGTTGTCCATGATATCATCGTGGACAAGCGTAAATGTGTGCATGAGTTCAACGGCCACGGCAGCCGGGACCGCATCGGCCTGTTCACCGCCGACAGCTTCCGTCGCTGTCAGGAGAACGGCCGGTCTGAGTCTTTTGCCGCCGGCTTTGACGATGTGACGGGATGCTTCATAAAGGCCGTCCGGATGACGGACCGGAAGCAGCTCATCGATGGCTTTTTCAACAGGTTTTCCGCGTTCTTTGATTTCATCAACGATTGTTGCCATGATCATCCCTCAAATAACAAGGATCTCGCCGTTTCTGAGCAGGTGAACGGTGTCACCCAGGACATATCCGGCATCTTCCGCCATTTCAATGTAGGCACTGTGCATCTCCAGGTCACCGTGAGCCGGGATGACGTGCGTCGGCCTGACCATCCTGAGGAGTTCCCAGTGATCTTCACGGGACGCATGACCGGAAACGTGGACATCATCATAGATCCTGGCGCCTTTCATTCTGAGTTTCGTTTCAAGAGCGTATCTGTTGGCGCGTGTCATCGGACTCGGGATGATGTTTGCAGAAAAGATGATACGGTCTCCGCTCTCGATCTTGAGCGGCGTTTCATTGTTGGCGATGCGCATGAGGATGGAACCCGGCTCTCCCTGGTGGCCGGTGACGACCGGGAGATATTTGTCCTTTCCTTCGGCCATGACTTTTTTCAGGGCTTTGTCGACGTCCTTTCTCTGACCGTAGATCTCAGCATTATCCGGAAGCGTGACATAACCGAGTTCGACGGCGGCACCGAGATATTTCTCCATGGATCTGCCGAGGAAGAGCGGGATGCGTCCCATTTCATCGGCGATGTCGAGGATCGCTTTCAGACGGGCGATGTGCGATGCAAATGTCGTCACGATCATGCCGACATCGGATTCTTCTGTTCCCAGAAGAACGTCGCGGAGCATGTCTTTTGCGATCGTTTCGGACGGCGTTTTTCCGGAACGCGCGCTGTTCGTCGTTTCCGTGATCATGGCAAGGACGCCCTCGCGGCCGGCGCGTTTCAGCGCTTCGAAGTCCGGTGCGGAACCGAGCGTCGGCGTTCTGTCCAGTTTGAAGTCGCAGGCGTACATGACGGCGCCCTCAGGCGTGTGGATGAGAGCGATGGCACTGTCGACGATACTGTGCGGGATCGCAATGAATTCGACGCTGATCTCATCGGTGATCTCATAGATGTTTCCCGGGCGGAGCGTGACGAGAGGATTGTTGACTTTGAATTTCCTTTCTTCTTCGATCTGCTGTCTGATCAGCGCCGTCGTATACGGCGTGGAAATGATCGGCGCATTGTATCTGTGCGCCAGTTTCGGGATGGCGCCGATGTGGTCCAGGTGACCGTGCGTACAGACGATGGCGCGGACAGTTCCGTTGATGTCTCTCATGATCGTATCATCGGGGATGGCGCCCATTTCGATGAGCTCGAGAGAGTGCATGCGGTCGATCTCCGCATCTTCATGGATCTGGACGCGGTCCAGCCTGATACCCATATCGAGAATGACGATATCTTCTCCGTAAACAACAGCCGTCATGTTGCGGCCCATTTCGTTATAGCCGCCGACGGCGACGATTTCTACATCTGTCATAATTTATCAACACATTTTTATTTCTTATTTCTGCATCAATTTCTGCATCATATCGATATGATATTTGCCCGCAGCGCTCCGGATATCCCGGAAAACGTTTCGGCTGCTTCATTTATATGATAACTGTGATCCTGATGTGATCTTATGATAACTGTGATCCTGATGTAATCTTACGATAACTGTGATCCGTATGTGATCTTACTGTGATCGTATGATAACTGCGATCTGTCGTCGGAACGGATGTCTTTTTCCGGACCTTCCCGATATCGGCAAATATGCCCGCAGACAACTGAAAAAAAGAAAATGCAGGAATTTCCGGATGAAGTTTCCGAAGATGCGGCCATACGGATGCCCGATCCGCTTTCAGAGACCTGTTCCCGGGAAACACCTCCCCCGCAGGTCTTCCGGAAATGCCCTTCCGGGATACGGAATGATCCGACGGAAACATCTTTTTATGAAACCCGGATCTTCCGGAAAAATCTGT
>JAGAEB010000076.1 GCA_017613335.1 Methanosarcinaceae archaeon | reverse complement strand
TGTTTTTGTGTGTGTGTTTTTCGTGTGTGTCTTTCGTGTGTGTTTTTTGTTTTTTCAGGAGACGTATTCTCCGTTGTAACTGACGAGAACGGCGTCAGAGACGCCTTCGATCTTTGTCAGGCGGTTGACGAAATCATTTTCCTGTTCTTTGAGTCTGACTTCGATCGTGAGTTCGGTTCCGGCGGCGGAAACGGTCTTGGAACGGAGGACCTGTTTTTTGACGGCGGCGGCAACAGTCTCTGTGATCTTCTTTTCCGTTTCTTCGCTGATGCATCTGACGACAAGGATGTACGGCTTGTCGGACGGTTTGCGGGAAGCGAAGAGATAAATGATGATGCCGATGAAAACCGATCCGAGGACGCCGAGCGGGATCAGACCTGCGCCGATGACGATACCGGCGGAAACGGACCAGAAGAGGAAGGCAATATCCATCGGTTCTTTAACGGCTGAACGGAAACGGACGATAGAGAGGGCGCCGACCATGCCGAGGGAGAGGATGATATTGGAACTGATGGCAATGATGATCATGGATGTCACAAGAGCCATCGCGATCAGGGAAATGCCGAATCCGGAAGAATACATCACGCCGGAAAATGTTTTTTTGTAGATGTAAAAAATGAAAAGGCCGACAATGAATGAGAAGATCATTGCAAGGACCATGTCGGTCATCGAGAAAGATGTCGCATTGTTCAGGATATTTGAAGTCAGAAGATCGTTGAATGAGAGTGCAGATGCCATGAAAATACCTCCTGTTTTTTATGAAACGGATGAGCGAAGTCACGCATGAAAGGAAGCATGCATGAATGAGATCACATATGAACGGGATCACATGTGATGCCTGAAACGGATTTGTGCTGTTTATGAAAATGAATGTTCAGATCTTCCGGAAGATCCCGGAAATTTATCCGAACATCCGGGCGATCGCATATTTCGAAAAAGCGGTCTGTTTTCTGTTCTGAACGCGGACGACTTCGCGGATGATCTCGGGGAGGAATTCGTCGTATTTGACTTCCAGGATCGTTGTCGGCGCCAGCGTCGTCCGGACTGTCGGGAGTTCCGGGTTGAAGATATCGGTTGAACGGATGCCTGTCCGGATATCTGAATCAAGCGTGATCCGGACGTTTCCGGGACCGTAAACGAAAGCTTCACGCGTGTAGTCGACGATCGTCTGCGGTCTGAGCTGTTCGAATGTCATTTTGGCGGCCAGTTCCCGGACAAGACCGTACGGGGATTCTTTCATGAAATCAGTATCACCGTTGATGATCTTCCGGCACTGTTCCTGCGTGAGAGGCGCCGAGATCTTATTGCAGAGACCGTTTGTTTTTGTCTTTTTTTCAAGCCGGATGAAGGCCGGATCGTTGTTGTAAAGGCGGATCCGGAATTTTTCACGGTTGTTGACGCCGTCAATCTTTTCCCTGAGGACACGGTCAGTCGGCGTTTCAAAATAGAGACTTCTGATGAGGTATGTCCCGTTTTTGCTGACATGTCTGTCAGCAGAAGCGATCAGCGACAGACGGCTGCGGATCGTCATGTAATCCGACATATTGATGTAATATTTCAGTTCATGTCTGAATTTCATCATATCGGGAACGACAACTGTCATTTTACTCCCTCCGTGTTGTGTTTTTTTGTCACGGATCCCCGGTGACTGCATATGAACGCATATGAACGCACATGAACGCATATGAACGCACATGAACGCACATATTTCAGATGATCCGGTCCGGACGGCCGTTATTAAAAAAAGTCTGTTTCAGAACGTATTTTTAATAAGCCGCATTATGTAAACCTGTTGCGTGTTTTGGTTGACGAATAACAACAGACAACTCATATAAATAGATTTGTTTACTTTTTTGAACGAACGTGTTTACATTGAGGCTTATGACGGATTTTCGATATCATCATATAATATGAAGATAATTGATTTCCTGATTCAGCTGAAAAAGATCATCTTTATGCGCCGGCAGGCGGCTGAAGGAATGCTTTTTCATTTGACATTTTTTGATACTTTTTCTGACAGATCAGAATATTCAGACGACGGATCGATCGTTATGGCAAGAGAGAACAGAATTTCAATGGAACACGGTGCCGGCGGACAGCAGATGCAGTCTTTGATCGGAAAAGTCATTTTGGGAAACTTCAGAAAGACGACGGCCGGAACGGTGGGACTGGCAGATCTGGATGACGGCGCGAGCATCACGCTCGGAAAGGAAATGCTCGGCGAAGCGGTCATGTCCGGTGAAAAGCCGCTTGAACTCGTGATGACGACGGACAGCCACGTCGTCCATCCGATCTTTTTCCCGGGCGGCGACATCGGGCGCGTCGCTGTCTCAGGTGCGGTCAACGATCTGACCGTCATGGGCGCAAGACCGATCGCCCTGAGCTGCGGCATGATCCTGCCGGAAGGGTTCCCGATCGAAGATCTTGAAAAGGTCACACAGTCGATGAATGCTGTCCTTGAAGAAACAGATGTCCCGATCATCACAGGCGACACGAAGACCGTTGAAGGATCGGCGCTCGACTCCATCATCATCAATATCGCCGCCGTCGGCATCTGCGACAGTCCTGTCCGCGATTCGGGACTTCAGGTCGGCGATAAGATCATCGTTTCCGGATTCATTGCCGATCACGGTATCGCGCTCCTGACCAAAAGAGAAGGTTTCAACTTCAGTTCGGATCTTGTCTCCGATACGGCGCCTCTCTGGAACATGATCCGGCCGATCCTCTCCGTGAGAATGCCCGACGGCGAAAAAGCCGTGACCGCCATGAAAGATCCGACGAGAGGCGGTCTTGCCGACTCGCTGAATGAGATGGCGCAGAAAAGCAACGTCGGGATCATTATCGAGGAAGAAAATATCCCGATCCGCCAGGCTGTCCGCACCTCCTGCGAAATGCTCGGCTTAGATCCGCTCGAGATCGCCAACGAAGGAAAAGCCGTCATCGGCGTGAGACCGGAATATGCCGATGAAGTCCTTGCTCTTCTCAGGCAGCACCCGTACGGCAGAGATGCCGCCGTGATCGGTGAAGTGACCGAAGAAAACAAAGGAAAAGTCATCCTGAGATCGGATATCGGAAGCACCCGTTATGTCGATGTCCCTTCAGGCGACCCGATCCCGCGTGTCTGCCGATCTTCAGACATATCACCGGATCTTTTGAGAACTGAGAGTCCTGCCCGGAAAAACAGATTCCGGGCAGGAATTTTTTTATTCATTCCTGTCCCGTCGCCTGACAGTCAGCGCCGGAAGCCGGCCGTAAAAACAAAAAAAGGATGTGCCGGAAAGTCGGTTTCCGACACCGGAAAAGCCGGAGTGTGAAAAAAAGTCAGTCTGATGAAAAAACGGACAGCCCGATCGGAAGATCGAATACACAAACGCCTTAAAATCGATCACATGCGTGAAATCGAGAACGAACAGGACAGCGAGAACAAAAATGATGAATTTGACCGACCAGAAAAAAAGCCAATAGACCGGCTTTACTTTGACATTTTTATTCTGATATCTGACAGTCAGTTTCATCGCAGATCATTCCCGGATATTTCGATCGGTTTCTGTTGTCATTCTTTCGTTTGTCTGGTGCCTGCATCGGTTCGTTTGTCTGTCTGGTGCCTGCATCGGTTCGTTTGTCTGTCTGCTGCCTGCATCGGTTCATTTGTCTGTCTGCTGCCTGCATCGGTTCATTTGTCTGTCTGCTGCCTGCATCGGTTCGTTTTTCTGATCCTGTATTTCCGGATCAGTCTCTGATGCCGGATATACATGACGGCGGTCTCGAGCAGAACGGCCGCTGTCAGCAGAATGATGCCCGTGTATATATTTTCGGAAAGCAGGAGCAGGAACGGATCGAGGATGAAGAGCAGGCCGTAAGCGATCCACAGATAACCGTGATATTTGTTCCAGGCAGCAACGTCTGTCAGTTCGTCGGAACCGGGGGGATTTTCGCCGGAATAAAATGCGGCAGGTGTTTTTTTGTTATACTGGAGAAAACCGACCAGTATGAACGCAGGACCGCATATGATGAATGTGATGAAACACATCATGATTCCAAGTTCCATATAAAACACCCCGAAGACGTCAAATCAATCAGGACCGTTCAGAATAAAAAGGTATCCTTGTCTTATCCGGTCTGTATCCGGTTTTTATTCGGTCCGTGTCTGTTTTTTATTCAGCCTGTATCCGTTTTTTATTCAGCCGGTATCCGGTTTTTCGGCCCGTATCCGGTTTTTATCCGGTCCTCAGCAGATTTTTATTCACTTTCAGCCGGTCTTTCAGGGTCTTTTCGGCTGATGATCTTATGCCGGATGCCTTTCCGGCCGGGACGACGGGGAAAATTTAATAGGAAATATGAAGTTTCAGACCGAAACTTCATGATATCTTATGCTGTCTGATACTGTCTGATGCAGGGTGATCCAATATGCTGACTTTGGGAATCGTCAATATGTATGACAAGATCAAGATCGTCGATGCGCATTACCGTGCCATCGCGCGCGCCGCGCCGATCTGCTATGCTTTCGGTTTTTCATTGGCGCTTTATGATTTTCCGTTCAAGATGACTGTGGACGAACTCGTTGAATTCGTCAGAGACCAGACAACGATCGGCGAATCCGGCAGATTCCTCGATCTTCTGAACAAGGAACATCATCTTTATGTCGCCGATCTGCCGCCGAAAGGTTTTCCGGCCCATTTCGGATCGATCGTCGTGACGACGTCAAAACCGTATCCGCAGAAACTTCTGACGCCTCTTGACGTGGCTGACGGCAACATGAAAAAAAGATCGTACATGTTCCTTGTCGGTCTCGGCAGAAAAGGCCTTCCCAAAGACCTTTTCGAGAGAGCCGAATATCATCTGGACATCACGGAAAAGAGGATATCTCTCGAAACATGCACAGCGATCGGCGCGATCCCGACGCAGATCAACGCGCTGACGTTCGCCCTGGAACAGAGCCGGAGATACGGCCTGACAAAAGAATATCTTAAAAATGCCAGGCAGGAACAGCTCCAGGAACAGGATCGTTCCGGAAAATCCGAAAACCGGGATCTCTGAGCCGGACAGGCCTGACACTGATAAAAAAAAGACCGGGAAGGATCCTGTCCGGAAGACAGGATTCATTTCCGGCCGTGTCCGATTTCTTTTTTCCGATCTGTTCTCCGGATGTCTGTTTTCCGGATCTTTTGTTCTCAGGGTGTCTGTTTTCCGGATGTTTCGTTCTCAGGGTGTCTGTTTTCCGGATGTTTCGTTTTCAGGGTGTCTGTTTTCCGGATGTTTCGTTCTCAGGGTGTCTGCTTTTCCGGGTTTTCAGTCCGCAGCTTCTTCTTTTTCTTCGGTGAGGGTTTCGCGGATGTAGGCGAGACACTGCTGAACATCTTCGTAATCGGGTTCGACGGCAGCGACCTTTTCAAAACAGGCGAGCGCTTCTTCATAAAGGCCGCATTCTGTCTCGGCGATGCCGAGATAATACAGAACGGCCGGATCGTCCGGAGCGCATTCGGCGGCTTTTCTGAAACAGGCGGCAGCTTTTTCGTACTGTTCGCATTTGAGGCGGGCAATGCCTTCGTTGTAATAGGGTTTCGGACTCCAGGGATCGATCTCAGCGGCTTTTTCAAACATTTTTTCAGCTTCGGCGGTGCGTCCGAGATTCATGTAAGAGACGGCGAGAAGGTTGACCATGTCAAAATCATACGGATCGAGCGAACATCCTTTTTCGAGATACTGAGCGGCTTTTTCATAGTCACCGTTCATGAAGAGGATCTTTGATGATTCTCCGTAGGCGGTCAGATCGTTCGGGTATTTTTCGAGGATCCGGTCGTAGATCGCGAGAGCTTCCCCGGAGAGACCGGCTTTCCGGTAAACGCCGGCAGCTTCTTCTGAAAGTTTTCTGTTGTCGGGATCTTCCGAAAGGAGACGCCTGTAGATCCCTGTCGCTTAATCGATGTCTTCCTTCCGGCCGGCCTGTGACAGGGCATAGGCCAGATTCCGGCAGTATCCGGGTGAATCAGGCGCTGACGCAAGCACTTTCCTGAAAAGGGAAACGGCCTCGTCGTATTTGCCGAGACCCGTCTGCGCCATGGCAAGATAATATGTGAGCGTCGTGTTGTCCGCGTCGAATGTGAGCGCTGTTTTAAGGAAACGGGAGGCGTCTTCGTAGTCGCCGGATCTCAGACAGCCGAGGGAGAGATAATTGTAAAAAGACAGCAGATTTTCCGGACCGAATCCTTTCAGGGATTCCGGGATTTCCGATGATGATCCGGATCCGGATGCAGATCCGGATCCTGACATTGATCCTGATCCTTCTGAAACGTTTCCCGCAGCCTGATCTCCGGAAGCATCCGCGGCGGGGCCGAGTCTTTCAAAATCGCCGGAAACGAACGGCTCATACATTCTGATGCACTGCAGACAGAACGCCGCCAGTTCTGAAAAGCTCCCCAGGCTGAAAAGACAGAGACAGATGTGATCCGCGGCGATGTAGTGATACGGATCTGCTCTGACCGCATCATCGAAACAGGCGATGGCGTCATTCAGCTTTTTCATCTCATAAAAGATGCAGCCTTTCGTGTACAGATATTCGGCATTGCCGGGGCTGAGAATGAGAGCCTTGTTGATCGAGTCGAGTGCTTCTGCCGGAAATCCGGCTTTGAGCTCCAGAACGGCGCGGTGATACATGGCATCATGGTCTTTCGGATATCTTCTGATGATCTCACTGTAACATGCGGCAGCGGCGCCGACATCACCCGCGCAGACGAGCGCAAATGCCATATTGTCCCAGGCTTCCTTGTGTTTGGGATTCTTTTCAGCAATCTGTCTGAAAGCTTCAGCCGCTTCGGAATATTTTCCTTCTGAAAGCAGCGTTTTTGCACGACCGGAATCAGCATCCATTTTAAACCCTCCTGAAAGATCAGCCGCCGGACAGTTATCCCGGCAACCGGCAGAACAGCCATATCAACGGCAGCAGATATGAAATCTTATTCATATGAGGGCTTAATATTTTATGAATGTATTGTACGCGCCGTCCGGATTTCAGGGGCCGGTCGTCATGATCCGGATTTCAGGGCCGGCAGGGTTCATCCGGATTTTAAAGGCCGGCAGGGTTCATTCAGATTTTAAAGGCCGGCAAATTTCATTCAGATTTTAAAGGCCGGCAGGGTTCATCCGGATTTTAAAGGCCGGCAGGGTTCATTCAGATTTTAAAGGCCGGCAGGTTCATCCGGATTTTAAAGGCCGGCAGGGTTCATTCAGATTTTAAAGGCCGGCAGGGTTCATCCGGATTTTAAAGGCCGGCAGTTTTCATTCAGATTTAAAGGTCGGCGGTTTTCATTCAGAATTTAAGGGCCGCCCGGACATTTCCATTCAGATTTCCCGGGCCGCCGCCAATCTGTCATTAAAAAATATGTGAAAAAGGGCAAGATACAAATAGAGCGAATCATGTTAAGGTATCTGATTTGTCAATTGTAAATATTCAGCATTCTGAATCATTGTCAAATTTTTGTTCATGGTTTCTGTTTCCTGATCGTTGTTTATACATCCGTCCGCCGGATTGTAAATCCCCGTTCCGTTCGGTGTTCTTTCCTGTCTGATGTCGTTTCAGGCTCAGTCTGTCAGGCGGCCCCTGTGTCCGGGCCGGGGATCCGGCGGCCGGCGTTTTATCATCATCAGTCGAATCAGTTACATCAGTTATATCAGTTACATCTGTAAATATCAATAAAATGTCGATCTCCCGTTTTCGGGATATTGTCAAATGAAGTGATTTTGTGAGTTTTAGTGAAATCATCACTCAGATCGATGACCTCGTCTGGGGTATTCCGTTAATCGTCCTGATCCTGGCAACAGGCATTTTCCTGACGATCCGCCTTGATCTGCTTCAGATCTTCCACCTGCCGAGAGCTTTCAGAAACATCTTCAAAGAAGAGCCCGGCTGTGAAGGTGAAATTTCAAGTTTCTCTGCACTCTGTACGGCTCTTTCCGCAACGATCGGTACCGGAAACATCGTCGGTGTCGCAACGGCCATCGTTGCCGGCGGTCCGGGCGCTCTCTTCTGGATGTGGGTGGCTGCTTTCTTCGGTATGGCCACCAAATATGCCGAAGGCTTCCTGGCCGTCAAATACAGAGTCATCACCGAAGACGGTCACGCCATCGGCGGTCCGTTCTACTACATCGAGAACGGTATGGGCACCAAATGGAAATGGCTCGCCTATCTTTTCGCGATCTTCGGCGCACTGGCAGGTCTTCTCGGTATCGGTACATTCTCCCAGGTCAACAGCATTTCTTCTGCCGTCGGAAACTTCTTCGACCCGGAAAATGCGCACACTGTTCTTTTCTTCGGCGCCGACTACTCTCTTGCCGTCGTCATCACGGGCATCGTTGTGACGATCCTTGTCGCGCTCGTCGTCATCGGCGGTCTGAAACGCATTTCACACGTTGCTGAAGTGATCGTTCCGTTCATGGCCGTCGTTTATGTCATCGCCGGTCTGATCATCCTCGTCCTCAATTATGACAAGATCCCGGCAGCCGTCGTCGAGATCATCGAATCCGCCTTCGGTCTCCGCGCCGTTGCCGGCGGTGCTCTCGGTGCGATCATCGTCGCCATGCAGAAAGGTATCGCCAGAGGTATCTTCTCCAATGAAGCCGGTCTCGGCAGTGCGCCGATCGCATCGGCCGCCGCAAGAACGAACAGCGCCGTCAGACAGGGTCTCATTTCCATGACAGGCACTTTCATCGATACGATCGTCATCTGTTCCATGACCGGTCTGTGCATCGTCATCGCCGGTTCCTGGGACATCGGCCTGGCCGGTGTTGCCGTGACGACACACGCCTTCACGTCCGGTCTCGGACCGCTGTTCAACGGCACGATCGCCGCTTTCGTCCTGATGGTCTGTCTCGTCTTCTTCGCCTTTACGACCATCATCGGCTGGGACTTCTACAGTGAAAGATGCGTCGCTTACCTGACCCATGACAGCAAAGCGGCCAACTGGATCTTCAAAGGTCTTTTCGTCGTTGCCGTCTTCGTTGCACCGTACTTCACGATCGAGGAGGTCTGGACGATCGCAGATATCTTCAACGGTCTCATGGCCTTCCCGAACCTGATCGCCCTCCTGATCCTGAGCCCGGTCATTGCCCTCGAAACGAAACGTGTCCTGACAAGACGCGACAAAGAAAACCCGCCGGAAGACTGGGTCAAAAACTGATAAAATGAAATATCCTGAGTGTCAGAAGACACTCAGGATTTTTTTTGGTTGCCTCTTTTCCCGATATGTGCCGGACGGTTTCTGAAACATTTCCGGATCATCCCGGATCAGGAAAACCGATCTTCGGATAAAACGGCGGCAGATCATCCTGTCCGCTGCATTCTGTTTTATTTTTTTCACAGGCCCCGGAGGAAAACGGTCCATACGGTTTTCCGGACATGATCATGACTGATAAGAAAAGAGAAGAAAAAATGAAGACGGGCGGATCAGAGCATAAAGTCCTGATCCGGAAAGGCATATCTGATCTTTTCACGGATATCCGGGCAGATCTGTCCGCGGATACCCGGGCTGATCAGAAATGTCTCAGAGCGTAAAATAAAGAGCATGGGGCACGTCTTCGATCATCAGGATGCTGTCTTCATCGACGATGCCTGCTTTAACGGCGCAGTTGACTGATTTCTGTCCGAAGATGTTGGCGGTCGTTGCCTGCATGAGCGCATCGATGATCTCGGATTCATCGGCCGGTTCGCCTTTGTAATAGCCTTCGGTGATCTCTATGACGACATCGCCGTGCATCAGTTTCCGGCCGATGAGTTCTTTGTCGCAGACGGCGACCATGAAATTTTTTTCAGTTTTATAGGTTTTAAGATACATTGTCATCTCCTGATCCATTTGATGTGGTCTTTGTCGGGTTTGATCAGTTCGCCGCTCTGGCTCATCTTTTCGATGTTGAGTTCGACGTTGTCGCGCGTGAGGCCTGATTTTTCGGCTTCGATGAAAATGTCTTCGATCAGGGCTTTTCCGTTTTCGGCTTTGCTGCAGGTGGTCCTGATGATCTCTTTGAGCAGGCTGATCCGGTCTCTCTGGGATTTGCTGACGCCGACGTTGACGATATCCGAATCGTAGTTGCCGGTCTCCGGATCGATCCCCACTTTTTTGAGGCACTCCAGAGAGATGCGGGTCGTCCGTTTGGCGTCTTCGAGCGTGGCGTTGTTGTCAAGACGGACGCGGGCGCCTGCTTCTGTCAGACGGACGAGGGCTTCGAGCTGCCTGGCGGTTGCAGGAACAGCCGAATCTTTGCCTTCGCCGAGTTTTCTGAGATCCGTATAATATTTGATGAGATGCTGACGGGCTTCTTCATTCATGACCGGGGAGACGTTTCTTCTGGCATAGGCGACATATTTCCGGAGAAGATCCGGCGGGATCTCGGGGTCGATCGTCTTGATCTCCTGATCGATCAGTTCCCGGGTGACGGCCGATCCGGAAAGTTTTTCCTTCTGACTCAGAAGTTCGCCGGCATAATGCGTCTGGATAATGTGGGATGCGATCTTGTTGTCGGTATCGGCATCCGGCGTGTCCAGAATGATGAAGATGAGATCGAAACGGGAAAGAAGGGCCGGCGGCATGTCGATCTGCCCGGCAAGGCCTTCATATATGTTGAAACGGCCGTAGATCGGGTTGGCGGCGCCCAGAAGGGCGCATCTTGATTTCAGCGTGGCGATCACGCCGGCTTTGGCGATGCTGATCGTCTGCTGTTCCATGGCTTCGTGAAGGGCGCTTTTGTCGTCGTCGGACATCTTATCCATTTCATCGACGGCTGCGATGCCCATGTCTGCCATCACGAGCGCGCCGCCTTCGATCGTCCAGCGGCCGTCGCCGAGATCATCCCGGACCATCGCGGCTGTGAGACCGCTCGCAGACGCGCTTTTGCCTGACGAGAAGACACCTCTCGGAGACAGACGGACGATATAGCGCAGCAGCTGACTTTTGGCGACGCCCGGGTCACCGACGAGCAGGATATGGATATCCCCGCGGACACGGGAACCGTCGGGCAGCTCTTTCGTGACGCCCGAGAACAGCTGGAGCATCATGGCTTCCTTGACGTCGGTGATCAGGCCGGAGCCGTAGATCATCGGCGCGATCGACTTGACGATCTTTTCGTAGATGCCGGGATCTTTGCTGAGGCGGAGGATCTCTTCTTCCTCTTCGGGCGTGATGTCAAGCTCATCGAATTCCTTGTCCGTTTTTTCAATGGAATTGGCTTCCAGGACGAGATCGAAAAAAGTGGATTTGCCTTCCCGCAGAGGCCTCTGGACGGAGCGGAGAATGCCGTTGATGATCACGCGGTCGCCCGGCCGGACTTTTCCGGTGATGTCGTCCGAGAGATCGATTTCGATGTTCTGGGGATTCGACCCGCCGCTGAGGTTTTCCGGGGATTCCTGCAGCTGGGCTTTCTGGGAGTCGACGAATTCGGAATCCTCGACGGAGATCTTGAAAGGACCCTTTTTGCCGCAGGTCTCATTTTCACAGCCGGCGAACGGTTCTTCGAGGCGCATCCCGGGCTGGTCGACGTATGTGATGTAATCGCAACGGAGGCATCTGAAAGCGGCTTTGAGCATCCGCGGGCGGACTTCCGTCGCCCTTCTGATCATGCCTTCGACGGAGATGAATTTCCCGATGTTCCTGCTCCTCAGATCGCGGATCGGGATCCGCCCGGGAACGTTGATGATCCTGATGTGCGCATTGTCAAGACTTTTCTGAAAAGGCACTTCAACATCCCGGAGAGCCGCCTCAAACGCCGGGATCATCCTTTCCGGATTTTCGATCAGCTCGGCGGCGATGTCCCGGTTGTAAATGTCAATGTCGCGGAAACTGACGGTCAGGCTCCTCTGATTCGGATAGGCGTTGGCCAGTTCCATGATCTCGTCGTTATAGTAACGTTTCAGAAAATCTTTGAGTTTTTTGTTCCATTTGTCGCCGGCTGAAGCCATCGGATCACCTTTTTCGTTTTCGTCGTTCGTTTTTGTCATTCGCTTTCGTCGTTCGTTTTTGTCATTCGCTTTCGTCGTTCGTTTTTCATTCGCTTTCGTCGTTCGTTTTTCATTCGCTTTCGTCGTTCGTTTTTTCATTCGCTTTTGTTGTTCGTCTTCATCTTTTGGATCTTTCAGATCAGAGGCCTATGCTCTCATCCTTTCCGGGCGGACAGAAAGCATATGCGGATAAAAAAGGATCGTTTTTCGCCCGATCAGAAAAGATTTAAGTCCGGAAAGATCAGGAGACATTTTTCAGGAGATCGGAAAAAAATGTTCAGCCGGAAGATCTGCCGGCTGAAACCATATATCCGTTACGGTGACGGCGGTTGCGGGGACGGATGTCACGGAACCGGATGTCACAGGAACGGACGGATAAGAACCGGGATCAGTATTCCGGTTCGAGGCCGTCGATAGACAGGAAAGAGCTGTCGAATTCTTTTTCGCGTCTGATCTTGTCTTTCTTGGTCCTTTCAGTGTTGATCGCGGCAACGGCGCCTTCATAGAGGCCTTCGAGCGCTTCGGCGGAAGAGAGCGTCAGGACGCAGAGCACTTCCGGGAGTTCGCCGTTCTGGATGATGATGCCTTTGAAAACGTGGCCGACGGCGCTCGTCAGTTTTTCGACTTCTGCGGAGATCTCGTCGATGCTGAGATATTTTTTGTCGCCTTTGATGATGATCATGGCACGGGACGCTTCCTGATAGACGTCCGTCGAGAACAGGAGACCGCTCGGCGAGACGGAATTCTGGATCAGGTTCCTGATCGGCGTTTCCGTTTCCGCTTTGGCGTAGCCGATCGTTGCAAGACCGGCGCCGCCGCTCATGACCGTCTTGAAGTCACCGAGGTCGGTCACCATCATCATTTCGCTGTCGAGGGAATCCAGCAGGAAAAGAAGTCTCTTGGCGATCATCGTGTTGATCCCGTCATAAGCATCCTGATAGTTGCCGCCGATCGATTTGAGATACTGATTGTCGACGAGGATGACGCCGTCGCAGGGTCCTTCGCGGAGTTCCTTGAGCATGAAGGCGGCGTTCTGGAGATAAAGCGTTCCTTCTTCGCGGAACGGCAGGATGACGATGGCATAGACAGGATAATCATGCACTTTCTTGATCTCTTCGATCAGCGGCGGCGTAAAAGATGAACCGGTTCCGCCTGATGCGGAAGTGATCACGAAAGCGACATCCGGACGCGGGCGTTCTTCGAGCAGGCGCATGATCATGCCTTTCTGCTGTTCGAAGACTTCTTTGCCGTATTTGCGGTTGGCGCCGACACCGTGAAGGTTGGGGATGTGGATCCTGTCCTTTGCCTTTGTGAACTTCATTTCTTTCAGGTCGTTGATCGCGGTGTTGATCGCAACGGTTTCGACGTTGCTTTTGTATTTGTGCTTTGAAAAATATTTCGACAGACCGCCGCTTGCTTCTTTGACTGAAGATCCGCGGTTCATGGAAAGACGGTTCACAGCATCCAGGATCCTGTTGCCGCACTGACCGTTTCCGATAAGTAACACATTAAGCAAAAAAATCTCTCCGTAAATTTACGTCAGATAACCGTTTTTCAATTTCTTTATTTTCAGAAATGCGTCGGGCATAACTCGATTATGGATAGGATTAACCCGATTCCGATATATAAGTATTACAAACAGCATGAAGAGAAGGCCCGGCGCAGAATCTGATGCGGGATCCGCAGGTGATCGTTCTGATGAAAAAAGCCGGCAGGACCGGTCAAAAAGCCGGGCTGATCTGACAGAAAAAACGGAACGGATCGTTAAAGCACGGGTGAACTGACAGAAGAAACGGAATGATTGCTGAGGACGAACGAACGGATAAAAAAAAAGGCAGCGGATCATCTGATCCGCCGCCTTGTCTGCCGGCAGTTTTCCGGGATTTCCCGGGAACGGCCCGGGACTGATGTCTGCGTGATCTGTTTTAGATTTCGGTTATCTTTTTTTTCGGATTTCGGTCATCTGTTTTCCGGTCTGTCTGATCTGCTTCTGACCGGGCTGACAGGCGCGGTCATGAGCCGGATGGACCTGATCGGAATCTGTATTCTCTTCTGCGGCGCCAGAGGAAGAAGGCGATCGCTGCGATGAGGATGATCGGGATGAAGATAACGTACCACGGGATTTTGGACGCGACGGAAATGGCTTTGTTGTCTTCGACCGTGATGGTTATTTTGTCGGTCGACTGTGTGCCTGTCTGAACGCCGTTTTCCGTCGGGTACTGATAAGCTGCTTCGGCCCTGACGACGTAGCTGCCGGATTCATCGGCCGTGAGCGTGTATTCGATGACTTTGTCGTTGTTCGGCTGAACGGATGTGTAGAAGACACTGTTGCCGGAGAGGTTTTCGCCGGTGATGTTCAGGCCGTCCGCGATGAGATCGATGCGGACGTTTTCAGCTGTGGCGGTGCCGGTGTTTCTGACGGTCAGTGTGCCTTTGATCTTGCCGATCTTGGCTTCCATCTGCGTGTCATTGAGCGTGTTCGTCATGTGGATGTCAGGCATATCGACGGATCCGGCGGCAACGGTCACGGTCGGCACGGAAGATGTGGAGGCGCTGTATGACTGGTTGGCGCCGTTGACGAAGCTGACTGTCGTGTCGGAAAGGCTGAACGTACCGGGCTCGACGGCTTTGAGTCTGTACATCAGGACGGTCCTGTTGGAATCCTGCTCGAGTGTCTTGATCTTTGTGTCGTTGATGATCGTCTCCATCAGAACGAATTTTTCCTGCGTCCGGTCATTGACCGTCACGTTCAGCGCATCATAGCTGCCCGTGTTTTCAACGAAGACTGTCACTTCGATCAGGTCGCCGACAGAAACGGATGACGTATTGACCTTTTTGGTCACTTTGACGGATGGTTTTCCGACACCGGTCACGTTGGCATGACCTTCTTTGACGACGCCTGTGTAATAAACTTCAGAGGAGGACATGTTCGATGAAACGATCATCGTCACGGTCCCTGACATCGAGGATTTCGTCACGCTGCGGACTTCGATATTGAATTTGGCGCCGCCTGCCGTGAAGTTCTCGGAATTGTTATCACCGCATCTGACAGTCATCGATCCGACTTTGGACCAGTCATCGTTTTTCCATTCCCAGATCGTAAACATGGCTCTGTTGTTCGGGTCGGAACTGTTGTTGGCTTCTTCATCGACAACAGCCTGTTCGACGTCGATGACGACGTTGTTGACCATATAACCGTCCCACTGGGAAACGGTCACCGTCTCGATCGATCTCATTTCAGCCGCGGCGGCCGGATCGAGACAGGCTGCAGAAAGACATAATAAAACGGCAATCATCATGCCGAAAAGCAATTTTCCGTACTTCAAAAAGATCACTCCGGATTCAGAATAAACGTCAATGAACAAACATCAGTGAAAAAAACATCACCGGGCATGAATTCAATGAACACGAATTCAGCAGGCATGGATTCAATGAGCATGAATTCAGCGGGCATGAATTCAATGAATAATGAACACAATGAAAATTTTTAAAACTTCTGCCTTTTTCCGTTTTTCCGCCCGGATAAGTCAGGAAAGTCGTCCGGCGTTCCGGAAGCGAGACAGGCAGGTAAATCGGGTGCTTATGCTTGATGATGGTATATAAAAGTAGTTTTCAGCATCAGGCAGTTTTCAGCATCAGGCAGTTTTCAGCATCAGGCAGTTTTCAGCACCGGGCAGTTTTCGACATCAGGCAGTTTTCAGCACCGGGCAGTTTTCGGCACCGGGCAGTTTTCGACATCAGGCAGTTTTCGGAACCGTGCAGCGATCACGGATCCAGGGACGTCCCCGGAATCCGGATCCGTCGTCAGGACTGCCTGACATCAAGGCTTATATCGATCCATTTGGCCTGTGTGACGATCGCGCTGATCGATATGACATCGATGCCCGTGACGGCGTATTCTTCGAGGTTTCCTTTGTGGATGCCGCCTGAGGCTTCGAGGATGATCCTGTCGCGCAGGCCGGCTTCTTCGAGCATCCGGACGGTCTTTCTGATCATGTCCGGTCTCATGTTGTCGAGCATGACGATATCTGCGCCGAGAGCCGCCGCGCTGACGGCGTCTTCAGGGGATTCCGTCTCGACGTCGATCTTTTTGGTGAAACTTGCTTTTTCACGGGCGCTCCGGACAGCATTTTCGAGACCCATGACGGCGATGTGATTGTCTTTGATCATGACACAGTCGGACAGATCATTCCTGTGCGCATCGCCGCCGCCGTCTCTGACGGCCTCTTTTTCGTATTTCCTGAGACCCGGCATCGTTTTGCGCGTGCAGGCGATCTTCGGCACGATCCCGACGCCTGCTTTCCGGCAGGCATCAGCGGCAACGGAAACATATTCAGACGTTTCCGTGGCAACGCCTGAGAGGTGCGACAGGAAATTCAGGACAAGCCTTTCAGCCCGCAGGACAGAAACGGAATTGCCGTGCAGACGGAAGATCACGTCGCCCTGAGAAAGACGGTCGCCGTCGTCAGCCTGTTTTTCGTAGGAAATGCCCATGTAATTCAGGATCGTTTCAGCCATTTCCGTCCCCGAAAGAACGCACGGCTCTTTGACAAAAATATCCGCATCCGTTTCGACGGACGGGACGAGCGTACAGGATATGTCTTCATAACGGAGATCTTCATCCAGAAAACGCTCTGCTTCACATTGCAGGATCATCGGAACCACCGTAATTTTCTGACAGATATATGATCCGGATTTAAAAATGTGTTGAACCGGATGAGTGAAACACGCGAAGAAAATAACGAGTGAAGATCATAAGTGAAACACATGAGTGAAAATCACGAGTGAAACACACGAGTGAAACACACGAGTGAAACACACAGATGAAACACACGAGTGAAACACACAAGTGAAACACACAAGTGAAACACACAAGTGAAACACACAAGTGAAACACACAAGTGAAACACA
>JAGAEB010000075.1 GCA_017613335.1 Methanosarcinaceae archaeon | reverse complement strand
TTTTCCTGAAAACATCAGGGTGAAAGTCTCTTCCTGTCTCTCGGGAAGAGAACGGCTTCTCTGATATTCTGAAGGTCGAGCATCGTCATGATGAGTCTTTCAAGGCCGACACCGAAACCGCCGTGCGGGGGCATGCCGTACATGAAAGGTCTGAGATAGAATTCAAAGCTTTCCGGATCAAGGCCTCTGTCGCGGATCTGGCTGCAGAGCTGATCATAGATGTGGCAGCGCTGAGCGCCTGAGGAGAGTTCCATCGTGCGGTGCATCATGTCGAAACTCTTGGAGACGCCCGGGCGGTCTTCGTAGGGCATGGCGTAGAACGGTTTTGCTTCATACGGCCAGTCCGTGATGAAATAGTGGGATTCGCCGGTCGTCTCGAAAACGTATTCGCCGAACATGTTTTCGGCTTTCGTGTCAAGATCGTCGCCCCACTTCAGCGTCTCGTCGAATGCCGGGATCCTGTCATTGAGCGTGTCGATGACTTCCTGATAAGTGTATTTTCTGAACGGCAGCGCCGGCACTTTGAGTTCCTTTCCGAGAACAGCAAGGCTGTCCTGACAGGAGGCGATGACGTCTTCATAAACGCGGACGATCATCTGCTCGAGGAGCGCCATCACGTCTTCATGGTCGGCAAAGGACATTTCGACATCGATGGACGTTGCTTCATTCAGGTGCTTTCTGGTGTCGTGTTCTTCGGCACGGAAGATCGGTCCGATCTCGAAGACGCGGTCAAAGCCGCTTCCCATGAGGATCTGCTTGAAAAGCTGCGGGCTCTGGTTGAGGAAAGCCTTGTATTCAAAATAGCTGATCGGGAAAAGCTCCGTTCCGCCTTCCGTCGCCGCTGCGACGATCTTGGGCGTTGCGGTCTCCATGAATCTGTTCTCATAGAAGAAAGAACGGAGAGATCTGAGGACCTCGCTTCTGATCCTGAAGACGGCGGTCTCTTCTTCGCGTCTGAGATCCATGTAGCGGGCATCAAGGCGGGTATCGAGTTCCGCTTCGACTTTTCCGGTCGTGTCCATCGGCAGCGGCGTTGCCGCTTCATTCAGAACGGTGATCGCAGACGGGATAAGCTCAAAACCGTTCGGCGCCTGCGGAACGACTTTTATCGTCCCTGTGACGGAGATCACGGATTCATGAACGAGGTGCGTTGCGATGTCCACAAGAGCGGCATCGGTTTTTTTCTTGACGACCGTAATCTGCGCGCGGCCTTCACGGTCTCTTAAGACAACAAAGCAGATACCGCCGAGATTTCTGACCTCGTGGACGTATCCCGCGAAAGTAACGGTCTTTCCGTCATCGGTATCCGTGTTGATATCATTGGTATAATGTGTTCTCAGATTTTTAAGTGACATGAAATTCACCTGTTTCAGAATAAGGATCAGAATAAGAAATCCGGAAGATCCGGATTCAGAGAATATGCGGGCTGATAAAGCAGACCATGAATAAAACGGTTTTCAATGATCCCGCCGAAATCACAGACACACGCAGGAAAGATGCATCATCTCTGTCAGATCTTCCGCCGGGTCTTCTGTCAGATCCTCTGTCAGATCTTCCGCCGGGTCTTCTGTCAGATCCTCTGTCAGATCTTCTGCCGGATCTTCTGTCAGATAATAATACTTATATCAAAAAAACATAATAAGACCCTACATTATCCGTCATATTGACAGACGAAGTGAATACGATGTTCAGAAAATTCTATCTTGCCGTCCTGTCCGCCGTCATTCTGATCCTCGGTTACCTGAATTTCTTTGTTCTGGCAAACCTGTAACAGCAGCGTTCATTCATTTCCCGGAAATATCAACGGAAATATAAAACGAATCCATTCAGTGAATACAATGTTATCCGATCTGTTCCTCTGCGGAGCCGCTCTTTTTCTGATCCTGATGCTGGCCGCCGGCAAAAAATCCGCATACGGCAATATGGCAGGATGCGCCGGCTGGATCATTTTTGCCGTTTACTGGCTGGTCCTCTTTCCGGGATATTTTTCCGTCGGCGATTACACGAACAGCCTTCTCGTAATCGTCGCATCGGTCCTGTGCCTGATCGCTGCGCATGCTTTCTTTATTCTTTTCAGAAAACTTTTCAGAAAATCGATGTCTTCAGATGCGTCCGGGTCGCCGGACGACAACAGCGAAGGCACCGCTGTCACCGGTTTCGGTCAGACCGTCCGTGAATTCTCAATGCTCGTCGTCGTCATCTGTATTCTCTATTTCCCGTTCCGGCTGATCGAACCCGTCGGAAATGCCCTGATCTCTTCCGTGACATCCGAAACGCTCGCGGTCCTGGAATTCCTCGGGACCGGTGCCGTCAGGACTGCCTTTGATTCCATCGAGCTCAACGGGTACGGCGTCCGGATCATCCTGGCATGTACGGCCATTGAAGCGATTTCTGTTATCGCAGGCCTGATCATAGCCGCCCGCGCGCCGATTCTCCGCAAAGCAGCGGCTCTCATCATCTGTGTCCCGGTCGTCTATGGTGCCAACATCTGCCGCAACGTCTTTGTCATTCTGGCTTATGGCAATATGTGGTTCGGTCCCGACAGCTTCGTGATCGCTCACCATTACATTGCCAAACTCGGATCGATCATCGTTCTCATCATCACCGCTGTCTGTCTTTTCAGATACATCCCCGGGATCATGGACATGATCATGCGGATCTATGATTTCTATATGGGCTGTTTCCGGGCGATCGCCGGAAAAGCCGGTCTGATCAGGAACAAAAAATAAACAACGGATACCGGTTGCCGGCATCGACTGCCGTATCCCGTTCCTGACTTCCTTCTTCCCGGCTTCCTTCTTCCCGACTTTTCTTCCCGGCTTCCTTCTTCCTGACTTTTCTTCCCGGCTTCCTTCTTCCTGACTTCTTTCTTCCCGGCTTCCTTCTTCCTGACTTTTCTTCCTGACTTCCTTCTTTCTGACTTCTTTCTTCCCGGCTTCCTTCTTCCTGACTTCCTTCTTCCGTTCTTCCGTTCTCTGTCTTTTCCGCAAAGGAAAATGTTTATATCGGTAGGTTCCGTTACCATTCAGCCTGAATCTGCCGGACTTTTCCTGAAAGTCCCCGGCCGGCCTCTCAAAAAACGATTATCAGAAAAACGATCGTCAGAAAAACGGCTGTGCATAAAACAAAAAAAACGTTTTTCTGAAAGCTCTCCGAACGGCCGGACTGCTTCAAGATATCATTTAAGTGGATAATCATGCTTGCCAAAGGTTGTAAAAAATGGCTGTCGACAACCATTCTCTCGACGGTCTTTTTCTTTATTCTTTATTTTATGACCCGGGCTTACATCATTCTCGGCGTTGCTGTGGTCTTTCTGGGTCTGTCTGTGTTCTTTACGATATTCTTCAGAGATCCTGAAAGGCACGGCGTCATTTCGGAAGATCATATGCTTTCACCTGCTGACGGCCGTATCATTGATATCCGCAACAGGAAGCTCTGCATTTTCATGAATCTGTCGGATGTTCACGTCAACAGGGCGCCGATGGACGGCCGCGTTCTTTCTGTCACGCATTACGACGGCGGCTATATGCCGGCGTTCAACAAAGATGCGGCAACAAACGAAAGAAGCGTCATGAAAATGGAAACGCCCTACGGCATCGTGGAGATCACGCAGATCGCAGGTGCCTGGGTCCGCAGGATCCATTCCTACGTCAGACCGGGTGACACCATCTCTCAGAAACAGCGGTTCGGCGTCATTCTCTTCGGATCCCGCGTCGATATCACGATCCCCGACGATTTCGAACTGTGCGTTTCCGAAAACGACAAAGTCAAAGCCGGAACGACAGTCATCGCCAGAAGAATGCGCCCGGAAAAGAACTGACCGGCTGTTCCGGTCTTTGCCGGACGGGCACATCCGGCATGAACAGAAACCGCACATTCCTGATTTCCTGTATTCTGCCGTCTTTCAGTCAGTTCTGTTCCGTCATCTTTATTTACTTTTTATTCAATCACTGTCCAATTAATAATCTGTTCCGCTGTCTTTTTGTCGGAAACTGCCTGTTTCAATATTCTCCGGGGGAATTATGTGTTTGAATTGCTGAAAACACCTGATTATGTTTCATTATCCAATGTTGCCCTTGGTATCCTTTCCATCCTTGTGGCCGCCTGCTCGGATGACACCGAACCGTTACTGAGCATTTCTGCGGCTCTTCTTCTGCTGGCGGCGGTCGCCGACGGCATGGACGGCTGGGTTGCCCGGAAGACATCCGGAGGCGGCCCTCTGGGTGAACATATCGATTCTCTCGCCGATGTCATCTCCTTCGGGATCGCACCGGCCGTTCTTCTGACAGTTTTCTGCAAGGTCAACGGTTCCTTTGCTTCACTGATCATCGCATCCGTCGTCGCCTGCATCTATGTGATCTGCGGCGTCCTGAGACTTGCCAGATACAACGCTTTCCACGCATCAATCCCTTCCGGATATGAAGGCATACCGATCACCGCCGGCTGTGTTGCGATCGCGGTCTTCACGATCTTCCTGGACAAGATCAGACTCGTTCTGACTGAATCTCAGGTTCAGTATATCCCGTTCATCCTGATCGCCGCCATGCTCGTCATGTCACTTCTCATGATCAGCAAAGTGCCGTATTCCAAAGTCATGAAGACGAATACGTTCCTCTTCCTGATCGCCGTTTTCACGCTGACGGTCCTCTCTTCGGTGTTCGTCTCCGTCTATGCGGCGATCGCTCCCGGAATCCTTTCCTTCCTCATGATCATCTATCTCATCATCCCGGTCGCCGGAAAACTTTCCGGCAGAAAGAGAACGGAAATCTGAAACAGTACATGAAACAGTGCCTGAAACAGTATCTGAAACAGTATCTGAAACAGTATCTGAAACAGTATCTGAAACAGTATCTGAAACAGTATCTGAAACAGTATCTGAAACAGTATCTGAAACAGTATCTGAAACAGTATCTGAAACAGTATCTGATTACA
>JAGAEB010000074.1 GCA_017613335.1 Methanosarcinaceae archaeon | reverse complement strand
GATCTCCGTCTTCGTAGGTCATTTCTTCGCGGGTTGCATAGCCGACGCTCTTGAGGGCGCCGCCTTCGATCTGGCCTTCGCAGAGTCTGGGGTTGACGACTTTTCCGACGTCATGGGCTGCGACGATCTTAAGGACTTTGACAAGGCCGAGTTCCATGTCAACTTCAACCTCCGCGGCATGGGCGAAGAACGGGATTGAGTTCGGCGGGATTTTACATTCGGCTGCCAGGAACTGCTTGCCGCTGACGTGGGCAAAGTAGGCGATCTGACTGAGCGGAAGTTCAACATCTTCACATTTGACGATGCCGTCTTCAATAGTGAATTTTGAAAGATCCTTTCCGCAGAATCTCACAAGGGTGTCAAGGTCGGCGCTTTTGAATTCGTGGCGTTTTTCCGCCGGCATTGCAGCATAGTTCTTCACGGTGTCGCTGTTGCTGAGCCAGTTGAAAAGGTCTGCTTTCAGATTGATGATTGCTGCGGATGCGACCTGGGAGACGGCGTAAAGGGAACGGGTCGCGTGAGATCCGATGTCGAAGGGAGATGTATGCGTGTCGCCGTAGAGGAATTTGGATGTCTCGAACGGAACGCCCATCAGATCACAGCAGACCTGGAGGACTGCCGTTGTCGAACCCGGTCCGATCTCCGGGATGCCCGACGCAACGACAAAAGAGCCGTCCTGTTCAATGCGGACATAGATTGAGTCATAGTCTACGCAGAAAGGCGCCGCATTGCTGACGTGAGAGCCTGCGGCGATACCGACACCGCGGCGTATGTTCCCGGTCTGTTTCCGGCCGTGTTTTTCAGTCCAGCCGATTTCTTTTGCAGCTGCATCGATGCAGTCCGCAAGGCCGACTGTGCCGTAAGTGAACGGGAGGAACATCTCTTTTCCGGGAATCCTTGATTCTTTTCCGAAATTCTTCTTACGGAGTTCGACACCGTCGATACCGAGTTTTTTGGCCATGGCATCGACGGCCGCCTCGACGATCGTTGTTCCCTGAGGCGTTCCGAATCCCTGGAAAGCGCCTGCAGTCTGCTGGTTCGTGTAGACCGGAAGGCCGAGATAATGCAGGTTCGGGATATTATAGGTCAGCGCGGTACCGCAGACACCGCAGACACCGAGAAGTTCAACACCGAAAGTACAGTAAGCACCGGTATTGAGGATTGCTTCCGTATCAATGGCAACGAACGTGCCGTCTTTTTTGGCGCCGAGCCTGCAGCGGAGATGCCCGCCGTGTCTTGTATCGGAAGCTGTGATATCTTCTTTTCTGGTGTAGACGACTTTGACCGGCCTGCAGGCCTTGATGGAGAGGGCTGCTGCCAGGACTTCCGCTTTTACGATGATGCCGATACGGACACCGAAACCACCGCCGACATGCGGGGGATTTCTGACATGGACTTTGCTTTCCGGCATATCAAGAGCATATGCCAGAATCATCTTGGTCGGGTGAGGCGTCTGGGTCGTCGAGATGACTTCGAGGTTTCCTGCTTTGTAAGAAGCAACAGCGGCATGTGTTTCCATCTGACACTGTTTCTGACGCGGAAGGATAATCTTCGCTTCAACGATCTCATCAGCTTCTTCGAAACCTTTGGCGACATCGCCGATCCCGAACTCAACACGGTGGCCGCAGATATTATTGTATTCGGGGTCGGTGTCTTTTCCGAAAACAGGCTGAACTTTCGGAGCATCTGCCTTAATGGCGTCCATTTCATTGCAGACTGCCGGAAGTTCCTGATATTCGACTTTGATGAGTCTGACTGCCTGCTCTGCGATCTTTTCAGAGACAGCCGCGACAGCCGCGATCTCATCACCGATGTAGAGCGGCTCATCCGTAAAGATATACTGGTCGCGGACGGGTTCTTCCGGTGCATTTGTCGTGATCATCGTCGCAGACGTGTTGAACGGCTTTCTGATCGTATTTTCGAATGTACAGACCGCTTCGACGCCCGGGAGGGCTTCTGCTTCCGTCGTGTCGATAGAAATGACTTTCGCATGCGCATAGGGACTTCTGAGGACTTTGCCGTACAGCATTCCCGGCAGATACACATCGTGCGTGAAAAGGCCGAGGCCTGTCGCCTTGTCAAAACCGTCCGTACGCGGAATACTCTTTCCGACGTATGATGTCATGTTATCATTCTCCCTTTCTCATCCTTTCAGCTGCGCTGAGGATAGCCTCTTCAATCTTGACATAACCTGTGCAGCGGCAGATGTTTCCGCCGATCGCTTCTCTGACCTGTTCCGGCGTCGGGTTGTTGTTCTCATCAAGGAGCGCTTTTGCAGACATGATGAATCCGGGCGTGCAGAAACCACACTGAATGGCTCCCTTGTTGATGAACTCTTCCTGAAGCGGATGGAGTTTACCCCCTTTTGCAAGTCCTTCGATCGTCTCAATGACTGCGCCTTCCGCGCGCATGACCGGGATGATGCAGGACGTGACCGCTTTTCCGTTCATGATGACCGTACAGGCGCCGCATTCTCCTTTGCCGCATCCGATCTTGGTTCCGGTCAGGCAGAGCTGATCACGGAGGAAATCGGCCAGACGCATATCCGGATCAACATCCGCCGAGATCTTTTTTCCGTTAAGTGTAAAACTGAGTCTTTCCATGAAATGACCTCTTTTTTATTCTGATAGTTTCCTGAATTTTCTGATATTTTCCTGAATTTTCTGATATTTTCCTGAATCCTGAAATTTTCCGGAATTCCTGTCATCTTATACTGTTTCTGTCCGGATCCTTTCCCGTCTCCCGATCAGAATTGTTTTGCGACTTCTTCCAGAGAGCGCCTGACAAGGATCGGCAGAGCGTGTTCGCGATATTCTTTGCTTCCGCGGAGCGGGTTGCTTCTGGGATTTGCATTCTTAAGGGCGAGTTTTCCGGCTTCTTCCATGTTTTCCGGTGTCAGTTCTTTTCCGGCAAGCCAGTTTTCGGCTTCTGTCGCGCGCGTCGGTCCGACACCGACGGGACCCATCGTGATCCGGGCCCACTGAACTTTTCCGCCGGTGTATTTGACCATGGCCGCAACGTTCAGCATAGGAAGCGACAGGGATTTTCTGAGTTCCAGTCTGATATAGGATGCTTTTTCATCATCGGCCGGGATCGGTATGCGGATTTCCCTGATGATTTCTTTCCGGCTGTCGAGGGCACTTCTGCCGAAGCCGGCATAAAGATCGCCGATCTTTGCTTTTCTTTCGCCTTGTTCAGAAATGATAACAAAAACAGGATCAAGAGGGGCAACAGCCATGGCACCGTCCGCAGCGGGCTGAGCCGTCACAACGTTTCCTGCCAGCGTTGCGGAGTTTCTGATCTGGTGGGATCCGACGCATCCGGCGCCCTGCGCCAGAGACGGATAATATTTTCTGACAAGCGGAGACGTTGAGATTTCCGTCAGAGTCGCCGATGCACCGATGACGAGCTCGTTTCCTTCGAGCCTGATGCCTCTCATGTCCTCTGCGGCGGTCACATCGACTAAAATCTCCGGATTGCATTTTCCTGCATCCATGTCAACCATGACATCGGAACCGCCCGCGATGATCATCGCTTTTCCGTCGCCGTCAATAAGAGCCTTCAAAGCTTCGGCAGAATTTTCTGCATTTATGTATTTTATCAAATTACACCCTCCGGATGATTCGGATAATGGCTTTACTGTGATGTCTGCTGAGAATGAAAACGCATATTGCGAGTCTGACTTCACCGGCTTTCCGCCGGTCATCCGGGATACGGCTGTCCGCCTTCTCTTCTCACAATATGTATTTGCGGGAACGTTTCAATAATATATATACGCCGTTCATAATTCGAAGACACAACGTCCGGCACTCCTGACAGATAACCCTTATCAGTCTGCCTGACCGATCATCCCGACAGTTCTTTCTGATCGTTTTCTCTGACCGCTCTTCCTGACAGTTCTTTCTGATCGTTTTCTCTGACCGCTCTTCCTGACAGTTCTTTCTGATCGTTTTCTCTGACCGCTCTTCCTGACAGT
>JAGAEB010000073.1 GCA_017613335.1 Methanosarcinaceae archaeon | reverse complement strand
AGCGCTGAAAGGACAAAGCCGGCCGGAACAGCGCTGAAAGGACAAAGCCGGCCGGAACAGCTGAAAGGACAAAGCCGGCCGGAACAGCGCTGAAAGGACAAAGCCGGCCGGAACAGCTGAACGGACAAAGCCGGCCGGGCAGCTGAAACAGCCGGTATCCGGTCCGGCAGGCATCATTCCCTGAGGGAATCTCTCACCCGGCAGACTTCTTCGATCAGGCCGCTGACGGATCCGGCGTATCCGGAAAGAGATTTCAGGATCATCAGGTTGACGTCTTCTTTTGCGCCGCAGATCCTGAAATCCGTCCGGAGACCGATGACCGGCTTTTGAAGCGCGTAGGCGTATCCGATCTCCCAGGCAGTCCCGGAATCGACATCGGCGCCGTCAAGAACGGCAACGATCAGATCAGATGATGCAACGCCCTCGCTGCAGCGTGAAAAAATTGATGAGAGGCCGCCTTCGTTTCTTTCGTCTGTCGTGTCTTCTGCATCTTCCTGAGGAAGGAAAACGGAAAATCCGGCGTTTTCAAGTTCTTTTTTAAGAAACAGATTGAAGGATCTTTCAGCATCGGAAAAAAGAGGACCGGCAAGATAGATTCTGTATGAGGGCGCATTGGTATCTGACATATTGATGTGACAGTAATGCAGAAACGATATTTATCTTTACGGCCGGAAACGGACGGATGAACCGGAACGGTTTACTGAAAAAGTATATATAACACAAGAGAGTTGATTTAGCCGATTTATAAGTACTTGGGACCGGGTGTCCTGTGTATTTCGGATTCTGCGTCTGTCGTTTTTCTGCTGACTGACTGCATACCGGCTTTTGCCGGTCTTTTGCTGTTATGCTTTGACGTTTTCCCTTTTTCCGTATTTTCAATCTGATCTCCGTTGCCATTATCATCGATTTTGTCGGATATGTCCGGCTCTTTTCTGTCGGCAGCGGACGGATGCGGTTTTTCTCTTCGTCTGAAGATCAGGGGGAATCTGAGTTTCCTGAAAAGCTCAGTTTTCAGAACCGGATCAGAGAACAAGGCAAAACGGATACGGAGAAGCATGTTTCAGGAAAGCGGGATAAAAACAACGGCAGTCCGGCAGGCAGATCATCCTTCTGCCTGCTGATGAGAAAGGATCCGATCCGGATGACCGGTCCGTGAGGGGAACCATTATGGAAGAAAATGCATACAAAGGAACGACCACTGTCGGCATCAACTGCGCTGACGGCATCATTCTTGCCAGTGAGCAGAGAGCGACGATGGGACACCTCATCGCCAGCCGTGAAGCCAAAAAAGTCTACCGGATCAGCGACTGCGTCGGAATGACGATCGCAGGCTCCGTCGGTGATGCGCAGAAACTTGTCAGAACGATCTCCGTGGAAGCAAAACTTTACGAGATGTGCCGGAAAGAGCCCATGACGATCAAAGCTCTCTCGACGCTTATTTCCAACATCCTCAATGCCAACCGCATGTATCCTTATTCCGTCCAGCTCCTCCTCGGCGGCGCTGACAAAAACGGATTCGGCCTTTATTCCCTGGATGCGCTCGGCGGCGCCATTGAAGAAACGAAAGCCGTCTCGACCGGTTCCGGATCAACGATCGCCTACGGCGTTCTTGAAGACCATTTCAAAGAAAACATGACGGTTGAAGAAGGAACAAGACTGGCTATCCGCGCCCTTCACAATGCCATGAAAAGAGATTCCGCATCCGGAGACTCTATCAGCGTTGTCAGGATCACAAAAGACGGACTTGTCCGCATGGATCCTGAAGACGTGCAGAAGATCAGAGCGGAATTCAGCTGATGAAAACGATGTGATCCCGGAACAGTCCGATCCGGCAGTCTGCCGGATCCGTGTCTGTCGTTCATCGCCGGTCGTTCATATGAAGAGCCGGCGATCCGGACAGACCCGTCAGATTTGTGCCGGCACATATCATTCATTTTCATTCATTTGACAGTGATCCTCATCACATTCTTATCCACATCACATCACCATTCACATCCACATCATATCTTCATTCACATCCACATCATATCTTCATTCACATCCACATCATATCTTCATTCATATCACATTCCCATCCATATCACAATCACCATCCACATCACATTCTCATCCATATCACGTCACCATCCACATCACATTCTCATCCATATCACAATCACCATCCACATCACATTCTCATCCATATCACATCACCATCCACATCACTCACATTCTCATCCACATCACATCCCCATTCATATTCATCTCCAATCAATTTCCGGTCGTCCTGTCAGTTCTTCTTTTTGCAGACAGTTCCGAAAAGTACGGAACAGACAGAATTTTTTAACGTGACAGGCAGGACCGGTCTTCAGAAAATGAAAATCAGAAGTCTCAGGATCCTGAGAAACGGAGAGGCTTTCCGGAAAGAGCCGGACAGTCCTCATCCGTCCCGCAGGTTCCGGAGACCGCCGGAACATTCTCAGAATCCCGGAATTGTTTTCATTGATTCAAAGGAAGTAAATCATGCCGATAGATGATGTTTTAAAGGATCTTCGGAAGGATATTGAAAAAAATCTGCCCAAGGGCGTGACTTTTTCAGACCTCGAATTCGAAGGGCCGCAGCTGGTCCTCTATACGGAAGATCCGAAGAAATTTGCCGATGACGGCAATATTATCCGGGAACTGGCAAAGAAGATCCGGATGCGCATTGCCGTCAGACCTGATCCGAAAGTTCTTGTCGCGCCGGAAAAATCCATAGAGATCATTGACAGGATCGTTCCGAAAGACGCCGGGATCACGAATCACTATTTTGACCCCGATGCCGGTGAAGTGATCATCGAAGCTGAAAAGACGGGACTTGTCATCGGAAAACACGGAGATACGCTCCGCGATATCACAAAAGAGATCGGATGGACGCCGAAAGTTTCCAGGACCCCGCCGATCAAATCGAAGACGGTCAAGAATATCCGTGACTTCATGCGCATCAATCTCAATGAAAGAAAAGAGATCCTCAAAACGATCGGACGCAAGATCCACAGGGAACCTCATTATCATGATCAGTGGATCCGCGTGACGGCGCTCGGCGGCGCCCTTGAAGTCGGCCGCAGTTGTTACATTTTATCGACGCCGGAATCAAAAGTCATGATCGACTGCGGCGTCAATGTCGGATCGGACGAGAACATGAGCCCGTATCTCTATGTGCCTGAAGTCAACGATTTCAATTCTCTCGATGCCGTCATCCTCACGCACGCCCACATGGACCACCAGGGACTCGTCCCGATGCTCTTCAAATACGGCTACAACGGCCCCGTCTACTGCACGCCGCCGACGCGCGATATGACTGTTCTCCTGCAGCTCGACTACATCGATGTGGCGGAGAAAGAAGGCAAAAAGCCGCCGTATACCAGAGAAATGATCGAAAAGGAACTGCTCCACATCATCCCGCTGGAATACGAAGAAGTAACGGACATCTCACCGGATATCAAACTCACGTTCCACAATGCCGGACACATCATCGGATCCGCCGTTTCTCATTTCCATATCGGAGACGGTCTTCACAATATTGTCTTCACCGGCGACTACAAATATGAAAGGACGAGACTTTTCGATCCGGCCGTCAACAAGTTCCCGCGCGTCGAGACGGTCATCTCAGAATCCACATACGGCAACGTGAACGGCTATCAGCCGCCGCTCAAGGAAGCTGAAAAGAATCTGCAGTCGATCGTCAGGAAAACGCTTGAGAGAAACGGCATTGCCCTGATCCCGGCGTTTGCCGTCGGCAGAAGTCAGGAAGTCATGATCGTCATTGAAGAAGCGATCCACAAAGGGATCATCCCGAAAGTGCCGGTCTATCTGGACGGTATGATCTGGGAAGCAACGGCCATCCATGCCACGCATCCGGAATATCTCAACAGCGACCTCAAAAAGCAGATCTTCCAGAAAGGCCAGAATCCGTTCCTGGCGGAATGTTTCCGCCCTGTCGACTCAAAGGAGATCCGTGAAAAGATCCTCAAAGAGCGCGATCCCTGCGTGATCATTGCCACATCCGGTATGATGAACGGCGGCCCTGTCATGAATTATTTCACGCATCTGGCAGCCGATGACCGCAATTCCCTCATCTTTGTCGGTTATCAGGCAGACGGAACGACCGGCCGCAGACTCCAGAAAGGCTGGAAAGAAGTTCCCTTCGGAAACGATATCGTCAAAGTCAATATGGAGATCTGGACAGTCGACGGTTTCTCCGGTCACTCGGATGTCAGGCAGCTGATGGAATATATCCGCCGCATGCAGCCGAAGCCTGAGATGGTCTATACGATGCACGGCGATGAAAAATCATGCCGTGAATTCTCGGAAGCCCTCCGCAAAAAGGCCAAAGTCGATTCAAAGCCGCTCGTCAATCTGGAAACATCAAGGATCATGTAAAAGGATAAAAACACGATCTGAAAAAGTGACAAAAGCAGAATCTGAAAAAGTGACAAAAGCAGAATCTGAAAAAGTGACAAAAGCAGAATCTGAAAAAGTGACTGAAAGCAGAATCTGAAAAAGTGACAAAAGCAGAATCTGAAAAAGTGACAGAAAGCAGAATCTGAAAAGTGTGATAAAATGACGGATGATCCGGTAAAGAAACTGATGGAGGAGTCTGAATCATTTTCGGATTTTCTTCCCGAAGGCTGTCTTCTCTGTCAGAAAGGCGGCAAGCTGGTCCTTTTTGTGACCGGCCTGTGCGGCAGGGACTGTTTCTACTGCCCGCTTTCGGATGACCGCAAAGAGAGAGACGTCTCTTTCGTCAATGAAAGACAGATCCTTTCTGATGATGACGTCATTGAAGAAGCGCTTGAAATGGATGCGCTCGGGACAGGGATCACCGGCGGCGAGCCGCTTCTCAGACTTGATGATGTCATCCGTTACATGACTCTTCTGAAAAAAAGATTCGGGCAGGCGCATCATATCCATCTTTACACGTCGCTGGCCGCGGATGATGAAACGCTTGAAAAGCTGGCTTCTGCGGGACTTGACGAGATCAGATTCCATCCGCCGGCGGATCTGTGGCCGTCTCTTGAAGGATCGGATTATGAAAGAGCGATCAGAAAAGCATAGGCCTGCGGCATCTGCGCCGGCATTGAGATCCCTTCGATCGAGGGCGTTTCTGACGTTGCCGCTTTTTCATCATCGATCGGCTGTTTCCTCAACCTCAATGAGCTGGAATTTTCTGAAAACAATGCTGAGCAGCTTCGTCAGCGCGGATATGTCCTGGCGACGGATGAGAACAATTCCGTCAAAGGATCGCGCCGCATTGCGGAAGAAACTTTTTCCGTTTATGCACCGTGCGCCGGCTGCATGAAGTCGGAAGGACGCTCCGGCATGAATTTCTGTTCATCCAGGTATAAAGACAGAGTCCAGCTGAGACTGCGTCTCCTGCGCATTGCCTCAAAAGCGGCAAGACCTTTCGACAGCATCACGGAAGACGGAACGCTCAGTTTCGGAAAGATCGTCTGCGATCTGTCGGTCTTCAGCGACATGAAAGAGATCCTGGAAAATGAACTCCCGGCGGAAGCTTACGAGATCATTGACGACGGCGTGAGTGATGCCGTCATCATTGAAACGGCGCCTGAGATCGCGGAAGAACTGGCAGCTGTGTTCTCAGAAGCAGGCGGAAACGCAGAAGATTCAGAAGAAAACGCATATCTCAGAAACATCCGGGAAAATATCCGGATCGTTCTTGTCGAAAAATATCCTTTCAGAAAAGGCTTTGTGGCCGAAAGTGAACAGCTCCTCCGAATCTGCCGGAAAAAGACGATTCCGGAAACAGGAAAGATCATAAAAAACAAAGTCAATACAGGGATCAATCATGACGACGACTCTTCCCCACTCATATTTTTCGGACGGACGCTCTCCGTTTCCTGAAAAGAAAATAAAAGAAAGCCGTTCGGACCGTTTCCGTGATGTATACATCCCCCGCCATATTGCCGTCATCATGGACGGAAACCGCCGTTATGCCGGAAAACACGGTATCGCTGCGGGCGCCGGCCACCGGATGGGGACCAAGACGACGAGCCGTATCATCGAATGGGCTTACCGGGCGGGCGTTTCCTGTCTGACGGTCTATGCTTTTTCGACAGAGAATTTCAACAGGAAAGATGAAGAGATCCGGACGATCTTTTCTCTTCTGACAGAAAAACTGGATCAGCTCATCCGCGATGAAAAGATCATGAAGAGAGGACTCTGTGTCCGCGTTATCGGAGATCTGTCCCTTCTGCCGGAAGGGATCGTCGGAACGATCCGTGAGATTGAAGAAAAAACGAAAGACAACGATCGCATGTTCGTCAATATCGCGCTTGCCTACGGGGGCCGTCAGGATCTTGTATCAGCCTTCCGGAAAATGTCAGAGGCATCCGCAGAAATGAACGATCCCGGAAAAGATCTGAGAGAAGAGATCCGTAAAAATCTCTGGCCGTCGCCGGAATGCAGAAATCCCGTCCCGGACGTTGATCTGGTCATCCGGACGGGCGGCGAGCTCAGGACATCCAATTTCCTGTCCTGGCAGGCAAACGGGAACCGCGCTGTCTTTTACGTTTCAGAAAAAATGTGGCCGGAATTCGGACTTCTTGATTTTAAAAGAGCGATCATGGCATATTCCGTCGCCGGACGCGCCGGAAAAAAACATGATGAAAAAAGGAAACGCTTCATTCGGGAATTTCTTGAAAATGAACAGAAAAAGCAGTCCGGATGACATCACACAGACTCCTGAAAAAGATATTTATAACATAAATCAATATTGAACAACCTCTTTCGCGGGAATAGCCAAGTGGTCAACGGCGACAGACTCAAGATCTGTTCGTGAAGACGTTCAGGGGTTCGACTCCCCTTTCCCGCACTCTCTGTACAGATCACCGATGAGCGAAAAATCGGGATCAAAAAATAAAAAAGCCCCTTCGGATCTTATCCGGAGGGGCTTTTTTTTGTATTTTCAGACTGTCTTTTCAGTCTGTTCTGTCATTCTGTTTTTGCAGGTCAGTTTCAGAATTTTATTCTGTCACTCTGTCTGTCACTCAGTTTCAGAACTTTATTCTGTCACTCTGTCTGTCACGCACTTCTGACATCCTGTTTCAGCGACCCGTTTTTCAGTCATGATGATCCGTGCCTTCCGGCAGGGATCGTCATTCCTGTCTCAGTGCATCGACCGGATCCATTTTTGCGGCTTTCCCTGCGGGATAGACGCCGGCGATGATACCGATGAGGACGGCGAAGAGGATGCCGTAAATGACGTTTGACACCGGCACTGTCAGGCTGATCTCGAGATAATCCGTGACGATAACGGAGACGATCAGACCGAGGATGACGCCGATGATGCCGCCCAGGAAACTGATGATGACAGCTTCTGTCAGGAAGAGGTTCATGACATCGGCGGAGGAGTAACCCAGCGCTTTGAGCGTTCCGATCTCTTTTGTCCTTTCCGTGACCGTGACGAGCATGATGTTCATGATGCCGATCGACCCGACGACGAGCGTGATCGCCACGATCCCGAGGAGGAATGTCTGCATCGTGCTCATCGTTTCGGAGATCATGTCCATGACGTCCGCTCTGTTGAAGACGGTGAACGGGATGGAATAGCTTTTGCTGTCATCGTCAAGATCACGCAGCGGAATGCCGAGGCTTCTGGCCATTTCTTCTTCAACGGCGTCTGCGGCGGCCGTCGTGTTCGTGCCGTCTTCCAGAAGGACGTAGATCGAGGTGTAGTAATCGATGCCGTGCATTGACTGGAGCGTTGAGAGCGGCATGAAGATGCTCGTGTTCGAATCCATGCCGCCCATGACGAAAGAGCCGCCGCCTTCTTCGAGGCCGGAAATGCCTTTGACCTTGAAGACGGATGTCACGGGTTCGTCCGTGACCTGATCTTTGATTTCGATGATGACAGAATTGCGTATTCCGATCTCATTCTGGAACGAATCTTCCGAAACGTTGCGGCCGATGACGATGACACTCGTATCTTTGTCGGAAATGAAATTGCCGGACATCATCCGGACCCCTGTGACATCCGCTGCATTTTCTTTGACGCCGATGATCGTGACGGATTGGGTCTCGCCCATATATGTCATGTTCGCGTTGACGCTTGCGTAGGCTGTCACATCTTTGACACCTGAGACGGATCTTATCCGGTCTGCCTGCTGGTCATGGAGAATGTTCCTTTCATACGACATGACTGTCAGATAATTGGAACTGTCGCCGCTCAGCTGACCGGTCATGTAGTCACCGAAACTGGTGCCGATCGTCGTTGTCGCAATGACGGCGGAGATGCCGATGATGATACCGAGAGCTGTCAGGAAGGAGCGCATCCGGGAACTCCTGAGAGTCCGGATCGCCATGCCGACGGAATGGACCATGCTGATCATTCAAATACCTCCTGAAATGTTATCCGGAAATCCGGATGACCGATCCCGTTCATTCGGATCTTCCTTTGTCTCTCTTGTTTTTGCCGATCAGACCGTATCCTCTTTTTGATTTAAGGACGAAATGAGCGATCACGAGGAGAATGATCAGGATGACAGCGATGACAGCGATCGTCCTGACGGGGCTATCGGAAGAGTCGGATGTTCCGGATGACCGGATGACGAGGATATTGTCTCCGGAGACTGTTTCTTCATGAGCGTTGTTGCCGTTGACATAGGTGACTCTGAATGTCAGGTTGCCGGACGTCTGACCGGCAGGCGCTGCTCCGGAACCATCAGTCACTTCGGCGGCGCCGGCTCTTCCCGGCATCATGCCGCCTGTCCTGCGGGACGAAGAAGGCTGCATGCTGAAGTTTCCGTCGGCATCGCTCATGTTGAATTTGATCGTGTAAAGGTCGTCTTCTTTCATCTCGCCGATGAAATAGACAGACGGGAAGAACGTCACACCGTCCATGACCGGTTCGACGGCAACGGATTTCAGGGAGCCTGAGTGATAGTTGACGACATCGAGTTCGAGGACGCCGGCAGACGGCACGGCGGACTGGATGATGCCGACGGAATCGGAGTTGACATCAATGACGACATCGCGCTGGATGTTGTATTCATAGGAATTTCCTTTGATGGCAAGTGTCAGGAGATACCGGCCGTCGGGCGTTCCTTCGGGAACGGTGATCTGGAACGGGACCGTCAGAGAGTCGCCGGGGCCGAGGATTCCGACGTCTGTTCTGGAATCCGTCGTCACGACGATGTCGGATCTGGAAATGAGTTCGATGCCCTGGATGTGGGCATTGGTGTCATATGTCGCATTTTTCATGCTGATGGATCCGGCGGTTGCCGTGTTTTTGAGCGTGATGTTGACGAGACCTGAATCGCCGGGCATGAAAGAAGCCGGGGATGAACTGACGTCGCTGACGGCAACGGTTCCCATGCTGTCGAAAGCCTGATTGCCGACGGCGATCGGGAAGACTTTTTCGATCCACTGTTTATTGTTTTCATCGTCGGTCTTGTAGCGGATCTTGAGATCGCGGACGCCGTTGAGAGCGTCTTTGTCGACGGTGATGTAGAATTCTTCATAGACTTTCCGGCCTGACGTCATCGTTCCGATCACTCTTGTTGCATCGGCGGCGCTTATCGAAAACGGATATTCCGACTTGACGTTGATCGTCACGTTGTCGGCTTTTGTGCCGGTGTTTTCAATCTGAAGAAGGATGCGGATGCGGTCTCCGGCCTGCGCCGGATACGGATCTTCGTCGACGATCGTCATTTTGATGACAGGTCCGGAAAGAGCGGAAGCTGTTCCCGGAAGAGCGGAAAACAGTATCATGAGGACCAAAAGCGCAGAAAGGCCTGCTTTGGCAACTCTGAGACTGCCTGTGTTTTTCTGTGTGAACATAACAATTCTCCGATTTTTGATCTTTCCGGATGACCGGAGCCCGGTCCGATGACAGAAACAGACAGACCGGATCGTGATCAGCCGGAATTAAACTGAAAGATGAATAAACTGAAAGATGAATAAGCTGAGCAAATCAGAACGGATGCACAGACTGAACAGATGAACACTGAACAGATGAACACTGAACAGATGAACACTGAACAGACGAACACTGAACAGACGAACACTGAACAGACGAACACTGAACAACACTGTGCAGGCGGGCAGACAGAACGATCGGATGATGTATCCGTCTTTGACGGAAATGATCCTGTCCGTTCTTTCGGCGAGTTCTCTGTTGTGCGTGATCATGATGATCGTTGCGCCTCTCTGATTCATTTCCGAAAAAATGTTCATGACGTCGTCGCCTGATTTGGAATCGAGGGCGCCTGTCGGTTCGTCGGCGAGGACGATCGTCGGATCATTGATCAGGGCGCGCGCGATGGCCACTCTTTGGGACTGTCCGCCTGAAAGTTCGGAGGGTCTGTGGTAAATATGATCCGACAGACCGACCATTTCAAGAAGATCAAGGGCTCTTTGTTTTGTGTCTGTGTCCGGCTTTTTGTTGGCAAATGTCGGCAGGAGGACATTGTCGAGGACATTCAGTCTTGAGACGAGATTGTATTTCTGGAAAATGAAGCCGATCTCAAGACCGCGCAGATTTGCCAGCTGTCTGTCGTTCATGAGGCTGACATCCTGACCGTTGATCAGGATCGTTCCGGATGTCGGTCTGTCCAGACAGCCGAGCAGATTCATGATCGTACTTTTGCCGGAACCCGACGGGCCGACGATGGAAACGAATTCGCCTTCCTGTACTGTGAAATTGATGTGGTTCAGAACAGAGACCGATTCCGTGCCCATCTGATAAGATTTGCAGACGTCGATGACTTCGACGACCGGTCTTCCGGGTATCTTTCCGACAGTGTCTCCCGGACCGGAGGATGATGTCTGCTGTCCGGGATTTTGTTTTTCGGTATCAATATTGTCTTTTATGCTGATCACCCCGTTCTGAAACTGACCGCCGGAAATCCGGACGGGAAAAGAAAAGATCTTTTCCGGTCCAAATGTAAACGTATCAGAGATTTTTGGTAAACATATTGATACATCGTATATATACATTTGGATTTCGGAAAACGATGATCCCGCCCGGGATAAAAAATCACTGCATCCCGGGAAATATTCCGACAGGCATGATCCGGCAGACGGCATCATAAACGGTGTCATAAACGGCATCATATAGATGGCATCATAGACGGCATCATAGACGGTGTCATAACCGGCATCACAGACGGCATC
Source organism: Methanosarcinaceae archaeon (assembly GCA_017613335.1). Lineage (GTDB taxonomy): Archaea > Halobacteriota > Methanosarcinia > Methanosarcinales > Methanosarcinaceae > Methanofrustulum. The sequence goes on along the minus strand of JAGAEB010000073.1, from coordinate 26,031 downwards.
ATAAACAATATCAGGCACGCCGGTTTCTGAAATAAATGATACCTGCCGCGGCAAAGATGCCTGAAAGGATCAGGGCGGCCGGGATTCCCGGAATGATGTTTTCAGGATCGCCGAACGGATCGGATATGCCCGTCCCGGCCGGACCGGGACTGCGGGAAGGCCTGTTTTCCGGATCGTCTGTGACAGACGGACTGCTGCCGTCGTCTGAGGCGGAAGGATTGTGACCGTCGTCTGAGGCGGAGGGACTGTCCGCGTCGTCTGTGCCGGGCGGATCGTTTTCGTTGCCGGTGGCAGACGGGACATTTCCGTCGTCGGTTCCCGGATCGGGAAGATTTCCGGTGCTGTCGTTTTCGTGCCTGTGTTCGACAGACCAGTTCATGTTCATGTCAGAATCGTCGAGACCGCATTCTCTGACGGGATCTCTGAAGACGGTAAACGGACTGAATTCGATCAGAGAAGATTCGTCGTGCAGGTAAGTCCTTGAATATGAAGCGGTGATGACCGGAAAAGAGAAGACGGCTGCCTCATGACCGGTCTGCGCATCTGCAGGAGCGGTCGCGGTGTCTGCACCATCTGCTTCATGCGGCCCGGAAGGATCCCCGTTTTCCGGATCATCCTTTCCGCTGCCGATCGTGACGAGCCTGCTGCAGACGAAAGATTCGTTTTCTTTGAGGACGAAACTGTCGATCGTGACTCTTCTGCCGGTCTGAGGCATATAATACAGCTCGATCCATATTTTTGTGACCCTGTCCTGAACGCTTCCTTTGATCAGGAAAGAATAATTCTGGCCGATATCGTAAAGAACGCCTTCACGGGCATATATCGTCTCATCCGATAACGGGATGCCCGAGTGATCATTCAGTTCAGAGATCACAGCCGACATGTCGGAAAAAGGATCAGGGGACGGATCAGGAGACGGGAGCGGGACAATCCGGGCGGCAGATGCGCCGGAAATCAGAAAAGGACTGCTGAAAAGGAGACTGAAGACCAATAAACCCGAAAAAAGAACGGAAATGAAAAATCCGAGATTGTTTTTTCTCTTTGAAGGTATCGTATTTTTCATCTCCGGGATATGGTCTCTCATTTAAAGACAAAAAGGTCATCAGGGATTTAAAGACAACCGGGTCATCAGGGATTTAAAGACAACCGGTCATCAGGGAAACACAACATTTCCCGATCGGAAATCTCCGGATCCGGGATCCCTGTCCGGCTTTCTGCCGGACGTATTTTTCAGGAACGTGAGTAAGTGCATCTGCCGGCAATGATCTCTTCAATCTCTCCGTCTTCTTTTCTGATCAGAAGAGCGCCGGACTGAGAGATGCCGACGGCTTTTCCTTCGATGATGCGGTTGGGTGTCACGACTTTCAGGCTGCGGCCGATGGTGTCTGAAAGAGCGACGATGTCGCTCAGGATCTCCGTAAAAGGCACGGTGCTGAAACGGATATACTGCTGTTCCATTTCATAAAGAAGCTTTTTCAGGAAGTCGACGCGGTCGATGCTGCAGCCGAGATGGTCGCGTATGGTCGTCGTGTTTTCGCGCATTTCTTCGGGCATGTCCCTGAGACTGATGTTGGCATTGATACCGATGCCGATGACGACAAACTTGACCGTATCGATCTCGGCTTCGACTTCTGTCAGGATGCCGCAGATCTTGTCACCGTCGATAAGGACATCGTTGGGCCATTTGATCCTGGCGTTGAGACCGTAGGCTCTCATGACGTTTGCGACGCAGAGACCCGTCATCAGCGTCAGCCGGGATGCCGCGCCGAGCGCGATCTTGGGCTTGAGGATGATCGAAAAAGTAATGCCGCCTTTGGGTGATGACCAGGAACGGCCCAGACGGCCGCGGCCGCCGGTCTGCTGCTCAACGACGACGATCGTCCCTTCTTCGGAATCGGCGGCGATGCTTTTGGCGATATCGTTGGAAGAGCCTGCTTCTTCATAATAAATGATATTCCGGCCGAAAAGAGTCGTTTCAAGACCCGATGAGATCTCTTCCGGATACATCAGCTTCGGGACAGATTTCAGGCAGTAGCCCTTTTTCGGCGAAGAAGAAATCTCATAGCCGTCTTCGCGAAGCTTTTTGATGTATTTGCAGATCATGGTCCTTGAAATTCCCAGCTTCTCGCCGAGATATTCACCGGAAACGTTTTTCCCGTCAGCCTCTTTCAGTTCATTGACAATCTGTGTTCTGATACTGTTCATAAAGAATCCTCCGGATACAGATATTCCGAATATTGATTTCCGCGTCAGAATTATTATTTCATCATCAGAATTGCTGATTACTTTTCAGAAGGCAGATTCCAGCCTCTGAGTTCTGTTTCTTCTTCAGATTTTTTATTCCGTATCTGCCGGCCGGACCGGTCTTCCTTCCGGCCCGGATCGGCTGCTGCGGATTTCTGTTTTTGATTTTCCCGATCAGTTTCCCGGTTTTTCCGTGAGATCCATATTATGAGCCATCGCCACATAAGAACCGACAGCGGCTGTGATCGCAGCGATGACCGGCTCATTGGCTTCAAGCGCGGACGCCAGCGTTGAGCCTTTGGCTGAATCGCGGACAGAGATCTCTTTGACTTTTTCGATGATGTTGTTGTCATCGATGAAGCCCGTCGAAAGCTCGCCTCTGTGGAACGCTTCGCACTCCATCACAGCTTTGTGGAAAGGAATGTTCGTCGTCACGCCGAGGACCACATACTCATAAAGCGCCCTTTTCATGCGGGCGATCGCCTCTTCCCTCGTTCTGCCGTAGGCGCAGAGTTTCGAGATCATGGAATCATAGTAAGGAGAGATCGTGTAGCCGGTGTGGACACCGCTGTCGACACGGATGCCGGGGCCGCCTGATGAACGGTAGCGGATGAGCCTTCCCGGAGACGGCGCGAAATCGTTGAGCGGATTTTCTGCATTGATACGGCACTCGATCGCATGACCGGTGATATGGATATCTTCCTGAGTGAAACTGATCGGAAGACCCGCTGCAATGCGGATCTGTTCTTTGACGATATCGATGCCGGTCACGAGTTCTGAAATACCGTGTTCGACCTGCAGACGCGTATTGACTTCCAGGAAATAATAGTGACCCTTCGAATAGATGAATTCGACCGTTCCGGCGTTCTCGTAGCCGATCTCTTTAGCGATCCGGACGGCGGCTTCGCCCATTTCTTTGCGGAGCTCCGGCGTCATGATCGGAGACGGCGCTTCTTCGATGAGTTTCTGGTGACGGCGCTGGATGGAACATTCTCTGTCGGAAATGTAGTAAGTGTTGCCCATCTTGTCGGCCAGGATCTGGATCTCGATGTGGCGCGGGTGGAGAACATACTTTTCAACGAAAACGGCAGAATCGCCGAAAGCGGATTCAGCCATGCGCTGGGTCGATTCAAGGGCGGCCCTGAATTCGGAAGGGTCGCGGACGACACGCATACCGATGCCGCCGCCGCCGGCAGAAGCTTTGAGAAGGACCGGGTAGCCGATCTCTTCGGCGATGCGGATCGCTTCATCGACATCTGTGATGGCTTCTTCCGTTCCGGGAACGGTCGGGATGCCCGCGCGCTTGGCGATCTTGCGGGATTCGATCTTGCTGCCGAGATCGTGGATGATGTCCGCTGACGGGCCGATGAAGACGATGCCTTCTTCGGCGCAGCGCCGGGCGAAATTCGGGTTCTCGGAAAGGAAACCGTAACCCGGGTGGATCGCCTGGCATCCCGTATTTTTGGCGATCTCGAGGATGCGGTCCATGTTGAGGTAGCTTTTGGAGGCCTGAGAAGGACCGACCGGATAAGCTTCATCCGCATAGAGTGCGAAAAGGGCGTTTTTATCCGCCTCAGAGTAGATCGCAACGGTCCGGATGTCCATTTCGCGGCAGGCGCGCATGATACGGATGGCGATCTCGCCTCTGTTGGCGATGAGGATCTTCGTAAACATAAAATTCACCTGTTTTCCGGATGATGCGTTTATTCGATGATCATCAGGGCGTCGCCGGCCGTGACGGCATCTCCTTCCGAGATGAAGATCTCTTTGACGATGCCTGATCTCGGGGCTCCGATGGCGTTTTCCATCTTCATGGCTTCGATGACGCAGATGGGGTCGCCTTCATTGACTTTCTCGCCGACGGCCGCTTTGATCGAAATGATCATTCCCTGCATGGAAGTCGTGACGGCGCCCGGGAGAGATGCTTTGCTCTTCAGGTCGCCTGCCGGCGCGGCTTTGGCGGCGGGCGCTGACGGTGCGGCGGCGCTGACGGTGTAGCCTTTCGGTTCGACTTTGACATCATAGGCTTCGCCGTTGACTTCGACATGGAATTCGGTCGGGATGGCGGAAAGGTCCGGTTTGGCGTCGTTGCCGCAGGCGCAGGCCGGCAGCTGCTCTTCAACGCTTTCGCCTTTCAGGAATTTCGGGGCGATGGCCGGGTAGAGGATATAGGTCAGGACGTCTTCTTCGCATTTGATGAGACCCTGGTCTTCGGCTTCTTTCTTCATGCGCTCATATTCCGGCTTCAGGAGATCTGCCGGGCGGCAGGTGATCGGCTTGGCGCCGTTGATGATCTTGGCGATGATCTCTTCTCTGATCGGGGCGGGTGTTTTTCCGTAGTAGCCGCCGACATAGTCTTTGACTTCTTTCGGAATGACCTTGTAGCGCTCGCCCATCATGACGTTCAGAACCGCCTGCGTGCCGACGATCTGGCTCGTCGGGGTGACGAGCGGCGGGTAGCCGAGATCTTCTCTGACGCGCGGCATTTCTTTGAGGACTTCGTCGTATTTGTCAAGGGCGTTCTGTTCTTTTAACTGGGAGACAAGGTTGGAGAGCATGCCGCCCGGAATCTGGTAGATCAGAACGTTCGTGTCGATCGTCTCAGAGAGCGGGTTGCAGATGCTGTTGTATTTGGCTTTGAGGTTCTTGAAGTAAGGCGTGATGTTTCTGAAAGCGGAGAGATCGATGCCGGTGTCGTACGGCGTTCCCGCGAGGGAGGCGATGATGGATTCCGTCGGCGGCTGGGAGCTTCCCCAGGCGAACGGGGAAACGGCTGTGTCGAGGATGTCGACGCCGGCCTCGGCGGCGGCGTAATAAGTGACCGGCGCCATGCCGGATGTGCAGTGCGTGTGAAGATCGACCGGAATGGCGACTTCCTTTTTGATGCCGCGGATGATCTCGGATGCGGCCGCCGGAGAGAGCAGGCCTGCCATGTCTTTGATGCAGATGGAGTCACAGTCCATTTCCGCAAGCTTTTTCGCAAGATCGATGTACGTTTCGGTCGTGTGGACCGGGCTGATCGTATAGGAGATCGTTCCCTGGACGTGGGCGCCGAGCTTTTTGGCGGTGACGATCGATTTCTCCATGTTGCGGATATCGTTGACGGCATCGAAGATACGGAAGATGTCGATACCGTTTTCAAAGGATTTCGTCACGAATTTCTCGACGACATCGTCGGAATAATGCCTGTATCCGACAAGGTTCTGGCCGCGCAGGAGCATCTGGGCGGGCGTCTTTTTCATGCGGCTCTTGATGTCGCGCAGTCTCTGCCACGGATCTTCATTCAGATAGCGGATGCAGGAGTCAAAAGTTGCTCCGCCCCACATTTCGAGAGAGAAATAACCGACGTCATCGAGTTCTTCAACAATGTCAAGCATGTCTCTTGTGCGCATACGCGTAGCGATAAGCGATTGATGAGCATCTCTCAGGATGGTTTCTGTGATCTTGATCGACATAAATTGTCTCCGATAATTGAAATTGGCCCTTATTTGTTTGTAAACTATAAATACGTTGTGAGTGAGTTAACATAAATCCGTCTCATTCAGCCGTATTCAGCCTCATTCTGTTATATTCAGTCCCGTTCTGTCTCGTTTTTCAGCCGTCTGTTTTCCGATACCGTTTGTTTTTCAGCCGTCTGTTTTCCGATACCGTTTGTTTTTCAGTCGTCTGTTTTCCGATACCGTTTGTTTTTCAGTCGTCTGTTTTCCGATACCGTTTGTTTTCCGGTCGTCTGTTTTCCGGCCTCACCTGTTTTTCCTGTCGTCTGTCTTCCGATCTGTTTTTATTCATATTTTCGCGTCCGGAAAATCGTTCCGGACTTTCAGGTTCAGGGAGGTGTCGAAACGTATAAATACAATGTTTTGCTGTGTGATGCACAGAAAAGTACAATCGTGCTTACATACAAACATTTATGGTTCAAAAATAACACCACTCGAACGGATTGATATGATATGAGATCAAGAGATATCGCCCTCGTCGGTATCATGCTTGCCGCCGGGGCCATTGCCCGTTATATTTCATTATTCGTGCCGGGCGCGATCGTCGCGAATCTGACGATCGCTTTCTACTGCCTGGCCGTCATTCTGGTCGTCCCGAAGTTCCGGGAGGCCCTCGGCATCGGTTTTATTGCCGGTGTCATCTGCGCTGTGTTTTCGCACTCCGTCTTCCCGCTCGGAAATCTCGTGTCCGAGCCGGTCGGCGCGGTCGTCTGTCTGTGTGTCTACAGACTCCTGAAAGACAGGACCCGCCTTGCGCCGGGCATCACGACGGCGATCGCGACCGCATTCAGCGGCTACACGTTCATTGCGGTCATCTGTGTCTTCAACCACTTCTCCGCCGGCTGGACAGCAGCGGCCGGCGCAGCGTTTGCAGTTTCCATGACGCCGATCGTTCTGGGCGCACTCATTGCCAACACAGTCATTTCGATGATCATTGCACTGCCGGCAGCCAATCTCATGCAGAAAGCAGGCATGCTGAACAGGATCGATCATAAAAATGCGCCGCCGGCAACTGAAGAAGCAGTCATTTCCCTTCAGAACGCCGGATTCACTTATGCCGGCACTTCAGTGCCTGCGATGTCCGGCATTTCCCTGAACATCAGACAGGGCGAGTTCGTTCTGGTCTCCGGTTCTTCCGGTTCCGGAAAGACGACGTTCTGCCGGGCGCTTTCGGGCATCCTTCTCCATGCCTACGGCGGAACGGCCGAAGGCGAGATCGCCGTTGCGGGTCGTTTTGCGGACGAATACGGCGGCGTCAGTGAGCTCAGCCGCGAAGCCTGCATGATATTCGATGATGCAGATGCCCAGCTGATCTTCACGACCGTTGAAGAAGAGATACGGACCGGCCTTGAATCCGGCGCAGAAGATCTGTCCGATGAGGAGATCGATCAGAAACTTGAAGAGATCTATGCGCTCACCGACACGAAAGAGATCAAAGACCGCCCGCCGCATGAGCTTTCCGGCGGACAGAAGCAGCGCGTCGCTATTGCCGCAGCGCTTTCAAGGAACACGCCGATCCTCATCTCTGATGAAGCAACGTCCGAGCTTGACAGGAATTCACGTCTGAAATTCTACCGCCTGTTCCGTGAAATGGCCGATTCGGGCCGCACGGTCGTTCTGGTCGACCACATGGCAGTCGATGTTCTGCCTTTTGCGACGCGTCTCGTCTGCCTCGACAAAGGAAAGATGACGTACGACGGCGTGCCTGATGCGTCGCAGCTGCGCCTGCCTGACAGTGCCGTCCTGCCGGAAAAGAAAGATATGACAGCGGCCGTTTCCGGTCTGCCGCCGGCCGTCCGGACGGAAAATCTCGTCCACACATACGAATCCTCTGACAAAGCGGCGCTTTGCGGCGTTTCCGTTGAGATCCCGGCCGGATGCATCGTTGCGATCCTGGGTGAGAACGGATCGGGAAAAACGACATTCGTCAAGCATCTTAACGGTCTTCTGAAACCGGAGTCCGGATACGTTGAGATCCTCGGAAAAGACATTTCCGGTATGAAAGTCAACGAGATCTCAAAAGATGTCGGACTCGTCTTCCAGAATCCTGACACGATGCTTTTCGAAAGCACCTGCGAAAAAGAGATCGCCTTCGGTCTGAAGAACATCCGTCGCGGATCCGGAAAAGAGGCCGGAGAATCTGACGATCAGGCGCGGATCATCAAAGCGCTCGACATCGTCGGCCTGTCCGGGAAAAAGGACACGAACCCCCGCAGTCTCAGCCGCGGTGAAAGACAGTGCCTTGCGCTGGCCTGCATTCTGGCGATGGATCAGCCGATCGTCATTCTTGACGAGCCGACGACAGGCCTTGACATGAAAGAAGCTTACAGGATCATGTCGATCCTGATTGATATGAGAAACGAAGGCAAGACCATTCTGATGGTCACGCACGATCCGGAAATGGCCGAAGCCGTTTCGGACAGGATCATTTCAATGGCCGACGGACACATCATCGGAGATGTGTCCGGCCTTAAAAAAGAAGGTGATAACTGATGGCAGATATGATGCAGTATACGCCGGGCACGGGTCTTTTCCACAGGACGAATGCCATGGCCAAGATCGTCTTTACGGTCGCGATGCTCTTTGCGGCCTTTCTCATAAATGATATATTCATTCTGGCAGGTCTCGTCGTTCTTGTACTGGCGGCAGCCGCGTTCAGCGGTCTTCTGAAAGAACTTCTCCGGCAGATCCCGCTGCTGATCGTCCTGGGTCTCCTGCTTGTCGTCCTCACGGTCCTGACGATGCCGAGCGGTGATGTCCTGTTCTATCTGATTCCGGGCTCTCTCGTGTCTTCCGGACAGGCGCATCTGCCGGTCACGACGGGCGCCGTCGCCTTTGCGGTCACGATGTCCCTCCGGTTCGCCGTTCTGGTCTTTTCATTCCAGATCTTCGTCATGTCAACGCAACCGCGCGACATGGTCAATGCGCTTTACAGACTCCATGTCCCGGGCGATTACACGCTCATGTTCCTGATCGCCATGCGTTTCATCCCGACGCTCCAGCGCGAAGGCACCCGCATCAATGAAGCGCAGCTTTCCCGCGGCTATGCCCCGCACGGCGGTCTGATCGGAAAGATCGAACAGCTCGGCCCGGTCGTTCTGCCGATGATGCTCAACGCTGTCGCCAAAGCCGATACGCTCGGCCTGACGATCGATATGCGCGGCTACAGGAAGACAGGAAATTCCGGACGTCAGATCATCTACGGCGGCGCCGATATCGCCCTGATCCTGTTCTCCGTGATCCTCGTCGCGGCGCTGGCCGTTCTGAGATTTGTCATGTGAGAAAAACACGGAGATCTTTCGTGTGAAAAAAACACTGAAACCCGAATACTGAAACCCTTCGTGTGAAAAACGCTGAAATCCTTTGTGTGAAAAAACACTGAGGCCTTGTGTGAAAAAACACTGAGGCCTTGTGTGAAAAAACACTGAGGCCTTGTATGAAAAAACACTGAGGCCTTGTGTGAAAAAACACTGAGGCCTTGTGTGAAAAACACTGAAATCCTTTCTGTAAAAAACAGGAAGAACAGGTCGGAGACCGGCCTGTTCTTTCGTAAAAACGTTACCCGGGAAAATCCGTTTTTCAGGATTTTCAGGATATCCTGTTTCCCCGGATGATCTGTTTTTCATAAAATATGCTGACGGAACGGCTGATCGTTTCCCGGTCATCGGTCGAGGATCGGCGATCCGAATGTCATGTCGTCGAGCAGGAGTTCTTTTTCCCAGAGTTTCCTGCAGTCGCAGTCGATTCTGTCGAGGACGGTGATGTCCTGCGTGACGGAAAAGTCCCTGAGCATATCGGCGACGTCGTGGCTGCAGAGACGGCAGTTGCGGGGGCCGCGTTTGGCGCCGGCGCCGACGGGGTCTGACATCAGATACAGGCCGGGGTGTTTCGTTTTGGCTTTTTTGAGGATCTCAACGATCGTCCAGAGCCACGGCGGACGGAATTCGCCTCTTTCCCAGAGACGTTCGACATAAGTGCCGCTCTGAACGTTGCAGAGGTTGACGGAGATCGTCTCAACATAAGGTTCTGCTTCATCGATGCTTCTGAGGATGTCGTCCATGGCTTCTTTTTCCGAGAGGAACGGCGGTTTGAGCATGAGATAGCCTTTGTTGAAAAGACCATGGCTGCGGGCCGTCCCGCAGGCTTTTCTGAATTGGGCGAATGAGAATCCTTTGTTGATCGAGGCCAGCCGGATCCTGTCGGACGTCGTTTCAAGACCGTAGGCGAATTCCATGGGTTTTCCGGCAGCCAGACGGGCGCAGTCGGCGGCGTTTTCATCTGTGACGAATTCCGGGCGCGTTTCGGCAAGGATGCAGGCGACACGTTCGTCGGCAGCAAGTCTTCCGAGGATCTTTTCGCGGGCTTCCCGGGAGATCTCCTTTTCATCCAGGAAGCTTCCGGAAGTAAAGATCTTGACCATGAACCTCTCCTTCTTTTCAGCCCGGAGAAGAGCATTTTCCAGCTGACTCATGAGATCGTCGACCGTCGGCTCGCCGGCCGCGCTGTCGTAGACATAGCCGCACATCGTACAGCCGCCCTGTTTTCCCCAGAAACATCCGGACGTCCTGAAAATGACCGTCAGAACATCCATGATCTCGCCGCGGATGTTGTCTTTGCCGAGCCAGCAGGCCGCCGGCCTGTCAAAAGGCTCCGGCTTTATGCGCTGTTTTAACCGGATCGAAAGAACATCGTCATTCAGTGTCATGATATCTGAGCGATAAACTGTTTCACAGGATATAAAGGGTATCAGTTCAGGCAGCCGGAAGAAATGTGAAAACAGACAGAGAAAACACAGAGGGCAGACAGGTGAAGATGACGGACAGTGCAGACGGCTGACAGTGAAAGGAAAGGGAGTGAAAGGGAAGGGCAGTGAAGATGACGGGCAGCGCAGACAGCTGACAGTGAAAGGAAAGGAGTGAAAGGGAAGGGCAGTGAAAGGAAAGGACAGATGAGGACGCTGAGATCCGGCAGATGCCGGGGGATCTTTTGAGCCGCCCGGTATCAGAAAAAAGAGCGGCGGGAAAAGAAGTCCTTATATAGAAGTGCATTCATACTATTATCCACAATGACAAAAGAAGTCCTTATTGATCAGATTATTGAAATTCTGCGGATGGCAGGTTTTTCCGTATCGGATCGCTGTAACATCCGGCCGCGGAGCTTCGATATCGCCGCCAGAAGGGATGATACGCTTCTTTTGTGCAAAGTCCTGTTCAACATCGACGGCATCAACGAAGAGACCGCGAAGGAAATGCGTGTCCTGGCTGCTTATCTGAACGGCGTGCCGATCGTCATCGGCGCCAAAACGAGAGACCAGCTGCTGGAAGACAACGTCGTTTACATGCGTTACAATGTCGTCGCGATCAGTCTGCGGACGCTTTACGATTATTTTGTGGAGGACATCCCGACGCTGATCTCGGCGGCGCCGGGCGGTCTTTATGTGTCGATCGACGGCGGAGCGCTCCGCGAAGCGCGTCTGTCGCACGACATGTCCCTGGGCGCGCTGGCAAGTGTCGTCGGCGTCTCACGCCGGACGATCAGCAAATACGAAGAAGACGGCATGGATGCGTCGATCGATATCGTTCTCTCGCTTGAGGAGATCTTCAACGTCGAACTGGCAAAACCGATCGATATCCTGCAGCCGATCCCGATCGATCTGCTCATGTCATCCGGTCCGAAAAACAAAAAACGGGAAAGCAAACTGCCGGAACCGGCGGCCGGAGCCTCTCTGTCATCGGGTGTTCTGTCATCAGGCGCGCTGCCGCCGGGCGCTCTGTCTTCCGGCACGCTGCCTTCAGGCATCCGGAAAAACACCGTGCAGGCGGATCTTTCCGGACCGTCCGTATCTTTGCCGGCTGAAAAATATCCGGTGCCTGCACCGCTCGTCCCGGCAGTGACAGACATTTCCGGAAAGGCCGATGACGACATCATGCTGGGCTATATCTCGACACTCGGCTACGATGTCAGAGAAACCGGACAGGCGCCTTTCAAAGCCATTTCAAAAGACAGCCGCTCCGTCATCCTGACGGGCGTCAGTCAATACAATCCGACGACCGTCAGAAGAGCGAAACTGATGAGCAGCATTTCCGAAGTCGCCGGAACGGAATCCATCTTCCTGATCGACGGGCCGGCCAAAGTCAAGTCGGTCGACTCAACGGTCCTGATCCCCCGGAAAGAACTCGAAAAGATCGGGGGCCGCGACGAACTGATCGACATGATCGAAGAAAGGAAAGTCCCGGTCAAAGAGAGAAAAGAATGAGAAACGCATCATACCGGTCTGCATTCCGCCGGCCGGATCATCAAAATATGAGAGTCATTTCATAACCCGGAATCATCTCATCATTCACGATCATCTCATATTCACAATCATCTCATAACCCATCATCTTACAATCATAACAACCATCAGGTGATCATCATGACAAACGAAACAATGAAAACAATCCTGACCCGCCGCAGCATCCGTTCCTATCTGCCGGACGAAGTTCCGCAGGATGCGATCGAAGAGATCCTGAAGGCAGGACAGTACGCCGCAACGGGATTGGGCATTCAGCCCTGGCATTTCACCGTCATCACGAACAAGGATTTCCTGAACAGGATTTCTGAGGAAGTCCGGACGCTGATGGCAGCCTCCAAAATCCCGATGATGGAAGAAAGAGCGAAGATGCCCGGTTTTCACACATTTTACAATGCGCCGGTCGTCATCATCGTTTCCGGCGACAAAAAAGCGGATTATGCTGCAACGGACTGCGCCAATGCGACGGAGAACATGGCTCTCGCCGCACATTCTCTCGGGATCGGCTCCTGCTACATCGCTTCATTTAAGCTGGCCATGATGGGACGCCGCGGCGCCGCCTTCAAAAAAGAAATGGGCATCCCGGAGAACTACGAAACGTATTACGCACTGGCGCTCGGCTATGCAGCCGGCGATGCGCCTGAACCGGCTCCGCGCCGCGAAGGCGTCGTCAATTACATGAAATGAAACAAAACGGATACAGAACAGCCCGGAGCGACAAGATGGAATTTCAGGAAGAATATATCGTCGGGATCATTCAGAATTCAAAATTCTATGGTGAACATCTCTCGGACATCCTCCTGCTCAGAGAAAAGATCACCGTCAGGGAATTCATCTATGATTACCTGAATGATGACGATGACGAAGAAGGATCCGGGTCAGAAGACGCAGCCGGATCCGCGGAAAAAACGAAGGAAGAAATGACGATCATTCCGGAAGAAGGAACGTCGATCGGCATTTTCAAAGACGGAAAAATGTACGGCTACCCCATCGGCGGAAGCCGCGCCGAAAAATATAACGACATGCTCCTGACGGAATTCATCAAAGCGAAGATGTCTGAAAAAACAAAAGACAAAAGCGAATGAAAATCAAGGGACTGAAAAACAGAAAAGACTGAAAAACAAAACTTAAAAAAATGATAAGCAAAAACTGAAAACAAAAACGATGATCCCGCCGGGCCGGAACGGACACCGGCCTGTCACAGACAGAAAAAACGGACACCGGAAAAAACGGACGGCGGATCCGGCCGGCGGAAAAAGAGATCCGGAAATGCCTGAAAGGCATTCCGGACGGCTTTATTTTTTGATCTTTTTCTTTTTTTACGGGAAACAGAATATCCGGATTTTCAGGATTTCCCGGATTTTTCCGATGATCCCGTTCTGACCCGGGAATCAACAATGCCGGGATAACCCGGAAATTTCCGGTTCGTTTACTTACAGGCGGGACTTGTTTTTCTTGTTGATATAATATGATACAATTCCGAATATCGCACCGAAAACGGCGCCGAAGATTATACCTGATAGTATATTCATTGATTTTTTTTCTCCGTGAATTGACTGCTTGTAATATTCGATCAACGGTAATGTTGCCCGCGTATAAAACATTTTCCGTCGATTATAGTTTTCACGGTTCATGAAATCCCGACAGTGTTCCCGGACGGCGCAGTGCGCGCAGTCGGGTTTTTTGGCCTGACAGACTTCCCGGCCGTGTCTTATCAGGAGATAATTGATCTCGCCCCACCATTCTTCAGGGAAAAGCGCCATGAGATCTTTTTCGGCTTTGACGGGATCCGTGTTTTCCGTAAAGCCGAGTTTTTTTGAAAGCCTGCCGACGTGCGTGTCGACGGCGATCCCGACTGTGATCCCGAAGGCGTGTTCGAGGACGATGTTGGCAGTCTTCCGGCCGACGCCTGAAAGCGTCGTCAGTTCGTTCATGTCGGCCGGGACTTCGCCGCCGTAAGCGGTACAGAGTCTTTCCGACGTTTTCATGATGTGTCCGGCTTTTGCGTGGAAAAAACCGGCCGGATGGATGATCCGTTCAACATCGGAAACGTCTGCGCCCGCCAGATCTGCAGGCGTCGGATAAGTTCTGAAAAGTTCACCGCGGATGCTGTTGACGGTCGCATCCGTCGTCTGCGCGGAAAGGATCGTCATGATGAGGATCTGGAAAGGATTGTCGAATTTAAGGAAATTCTTTTCTGCCGGCGTGTGCGGATAAAGATGATCAAGTTCGCCGATGATCTCGACGGCTTCTTCGGTCGTCATTTCAGGAATGTTTCCGTCATGCGGATGCGCCGGTGCGCCGGATCCGGCATCTTTTTTCACTGCTTCATTTGTCTTCTTCGCAGTGGTTTTCTTCGCAGTGGTTTTCTCCGCAGCGGTTTTCTCCGCAGTGGTTTTCTCCGCAGCGGTTTTCTCCGCAGCGGTTTTCTCTGCGGCGTTCTTTGCGGCGTTCTCTGCGGCGTTCTTTGCGGCGTTCTTTGCGGCGTTCTTTGCGGTACCGTTTTTTGTTTTGCCGGCTTCGGGTTCTGTTTTTTCTGATCCGGATGTGTCTTTGCGGTTCGGGGTTTTCGGGCTCATGCTGCTCACCGTATATCTCTGACAGATTCATTCATCTTTGTCGGCGATGTATCCCCATCTTTTGTTTTCCGGGAGAAGGGACGAGGCCGTTTTCCAGGATTTTCTCACATAGTACGGAAAATCGTCATGTGTCAGGAGCCAGTCGGCCAGGAATTTTTTCGTTTTGGGATCGGACGGGTAGCCGCTTCCGAAATCGGCATTTTCTTTCTTTGAGATCGCTGAGATGAGTTCGTCTCTTCTGACTTTGGCCAGGATGGAGGCGGCAGAGACGGCGGGGCACATCGCATCGGCTTTGTGGTGGGAGATGTATGTTATCTTTTCAGCTTTTTCCGGGAACTTTTCAGAAAAAGTCTCTTTGACGCGGCGGGCGAAGCGTTCCTCGGAAACGTCTGCCGCATCGAGGATAACGCTGTCGAACGGCAGATCTGAAAGGCCTTCCAGGACTTTTGAAAAACAGACGACCATCACTTCATTCATCGTCATGATCTTCCGGAGGTCGTCGATCTGGGATGCCGCAACCTCCAGGATGAACCAGCGGCCTTCCGCATATTTTCTGATCTCTGCGGCAAGCTGTTCTCTTTTTTTCGGCGTCAGTTTTTTGGAATCATCGACGCCCATCAGACGGAATTTCTTTAAAAGTTCCTCATCCGCGCAGACACCTGCGATGCACATCGGACCGATCACAGGTCCTTTTCCGGCTTCATCAATCCCGACCATCATCATATTTCAGATCACCCTTTTCCTGCGGCTGTTTTCCGGACATATATTCCGGATGTCTGTTCCGGACGTCTGTTCCGGACATATATTCCGATATTTATTCCGGATATCCGTTTTCCTGACCAAGAGATCCCGGCCTTCCGGCCTGATGATCGCCCGGCAGGAGATCAGCTGATACAGAAAAGAGCCGATCACTAAAAAAGAATGCGGATGAGAAAACCTTCAGACGGAGAGAACCGCCGGAAAAGGAAGAAGAAAAAAGCAGGGTGGGATAGTTATGTCACGAGATGCCGGCGATCTCGGAAGACACAGAAAAACATCGACGGATGTCAGCAATGTCGGCAGACACCGGGAAGATCGGAAAATATCAGGTCATTTTTTAAATAGGAGGGGGTCGTTTTTCGTTAAAATTAATCTCAGACGCCGTACCAGGCGTTTTCGGAGAGTTTTTCAAATGATTACCTGCTCGGCCCCCGGAAAAATATTTCTCTTCGGAGAACATGCGGTCGTTTACGGAAAAACGGCAATGGCCTGTGCGATCGATCTTCGCGCCAGAGTTTCTCTGGAACCTGCCGAACACATGCACGTCAGATCCGATGGTGATGATGCATCAGGCATCAATCCTAAAAAACACCCGTATATCGCCGCCGTTCTTGAACTGATGCGCAAAAGAACGGAAATGGAGAACCTCTGCATCGATATCGATTCAGACATCCCGGTCGGATCCGGTCTCGGTTCTTCCGCGGCGCTCGTGATCGCTCTGATCAAGGCGCTCGACACTTATTTCAACTGCGGGATGACGGATGAGGAGATTGCCGCAACAGGTCATGCGGCAGAAACGGCCGTTCAGGGCAGAGCGAGTCCGACAGATACTTTCGTCTCGACGTTCGGCGGCATCGTCAAGATCCCGGACAGAACGAGATCCGATTTTCCCGAAACGTCCGTCGTGATCGGCAACACGCGCAGATTTTCATCGACACGCCGTCTCGTTTCGAATGTGGCGGAACTGAAAGACACATATCCGGTCATCATCGATCCGATCATGGAAACGATCAGCAGCATTTCAAAGACAGGCGAAAAATACGTCTCGGAAGGGAATTTCAAAGCCGTCGGCGAACTGATGAACATCAATCAGGGACTCCTCGATTCGATCGGCGTCGGTTCTGCGGAACTGTCTGCGCTTGTTTACGCATCCAGAAAAGCAGGCGCCTTCGGTTCAAAGATCACAGGCGCCGGCGGCGGCGGCTGCATGATCGCGTTCTGCGAATACAAGAACATCCCGCGCGTGTCCCATGCGATCAAAAGAGCCGGCGGCGACGCGTTCGTCTGCAGAACGACGAATGAAGGCGTCCGCATCGAAAAAAACACCGGCCGCACGAAAGAGGAAAAGAGACCGGGAGAAAACGGATCCGGAAAAGCAAAAGACGAAAAAGCGGGGACAAGACCGGGATATCCGAAAGCCGGAACAGGCGGAGCAAAAGCAGGACATGCGAAAAACAGCACGAGAGAAATAAAGACAGGGCACGCAAAAACAGAGCCCGGAAAGACAAAATCAAAAACACCGTCTGCGAAAGACGGCGCGGAAAGCGCAAAGACAGCATCTGTGAAAGACGGCGCGGAAAGCGCAAAGACAGCATCTGTGAAAGACGGTGCGGAAAAAACAAAAACGGTGTCCGTGAAGAACGGAGCGGAAAAAGCAAAAACCGTTCCCGCAAAAGGCAGGACATCAGAATCCGGAAAAGCCGGCGGGAAAAACGGCGCGGGAAAACCGAAGATCGTTTCCGTGAAAAGCATGGCGGCCGGGGCGAAAAAAGCATACCTGAAGACCGGAAACGGAAAAAGCAAAAACAGAAATGCCGGAAGAGCGGAACAGAAAACAGGTACTCCTGAAAGGGAAAATAAAATCTGAAAAAGCTGATAGATCATGATCTCAGATCTCACAATCATCAAGATCGGCGGAAGCGCCGTCACGGATAAAACGTCACCGGAAGGAAAAGCCAGACCGGAGGAACTCGAAAGGATCGCGGAAGAAATTTCCGGATACGACAGGCCGCTGATCATCGTTCACGGCGCAGGCTCCTACGGGCATACCTATGCCAAAAAATACGGCCTTGACAAAGGATTCGACGCCGAAGGCGTCATGGTCACCCACGACTCAGTCCGGCAGCTCAACGATCTTGTCGTCAGCGCGCTCCGGAAACACGGGATCAGAGCGATGCCTCTGAACCCGTTCGCCTTTGCTGTCTGCGAGAACGGACGCATCTCATCTTTCCTGACGGATCAGATCACGCTCATGCTTGAGAACGGCCTTGTCCCCGTCCTTCACGGAGACGTGGCCATGGATTCCGAAAGAGGCGCCTGCATCATCTCGGGCGATCAGTCCCTTCCGTATCTTGCAAAAGCGCTCAGAGCAAAAAGAGCAGGACTCGGATCCGCCGCCGACGGCGTTCTTGACGGTGACGGAAAAGTCATTCCCAGGATCACGCCGGAAACGTTCGGCCGGTTTGCCCGGTACATCGGAAGCAGCGCGGGAACGGACGTGACGGGCGGCATGCTCGGAAAAGTCAAAGAGATCCTCGATCTGGCGGACTCGACGGGGATCGATGCCTGCATTTTCAATGCCAATGAACCCGGAAACTACCGCCGCTACCTTGAAGGCGAAGACATCGGAACGATCATCAGCCGCTGCTGAAAAGACGGCCGGAAAAAGACAGGACAGGAGAAATGAAGGCCGGAAAAACAGGACAGGAAAGGATGACGGAACGGAAAAACAGGACCGGAAGGGATGACGGAACGGAAAAACAGGACCGGAAAGAATGACCGGACGGAAAAAAGGACCGGAAAGAAAGACTGAACGGAAATCATTCTGATTTGAGATATTTATTAAATAGTTTCATTGCCCTGTATCATTATCATCAGTCAGGTATCGCGTGCATCACAACAGATTTGCTGATCATCATCCAGGAGGACGCAGAATGGAAAACATCACATCCAGAAGAAAGATCGAACACCTTGAACTTTGCGCCGGAAGTCACGTTGAGGCCAGGACGGCCGGACCCGGTTTTGAAGATATCACGCTTGTCCATCGTGCTCTTCCGGAGATCAATATGGATGATATCGACATGTCGACAGTCCTTTTCGGAAAAAAACTGTCTTATCCGTTCCTGATCGCGTCCATCACGGGCGGTCACCCGGAAACGACGCCCGTCAATGCAGCGCTGGCAGAGGCTGCCGAAGAACTCAACATCGGGATCGGTGTCGGAAGCCAGCGGGCGGCCATCGACGACAGGAATCAGAGAGATTCATTTGAGATCGTCAGACAGAAAGCGCCGACAACGCTCGTTTATGCCAACATCGGCGCGGCGCAGATCAAGGAATACGGCATCGGCAAAGTCGAGGAACTCGTCGAGATGATCGATGCGGATGCGCTGGCCATCCATCTGAATTTCCTGCAGGAAGCCATCCAGCCGGAAGGTGACAGGGATGCCCGGAATTGTCTTGAGATCATCTCGGAGATCGCGAAAAGCCTGAATGTTCCCGTTTTCGTCAAAGAGACCGGCGCCGGCATCTCACGCGAAGATGCGCTCCTGCTCAAGAAAGCAGGCATCGCCGGCATTGATGTCGGCGGACTCGGCGGAACGAGCTGGGCCGGTGTTGAAGTCTACCGCGCCAGAGACAGCGGCAACAGCCTCTGCGAACATCTCGGCGAACTTTTCTGGGATTTCGGCATTCCGACGGCGGCAAGCATCGTCGAGTGTAAAGTTTCCGTTCCGGTCATCGCGACAGGCGGCATCAGAAACGGTCTCGATATCGCAAAATCGATCGCACTCGGTGCCTCGGCTGCAAGCGCGGCTCTGCCGTTCGTCAGACCGGCCTTCAACGGAAAAGACGCTGTCGTTTCCGTGATCGGGACGATGATGCAGGAACTCCGCACCGCCATGTTCCTGACCGGATGCGGCTCCGTCGGCGAACTTTCAAGAGCGCCGATCACGATCGGCGGCCGGACGCTGGAATATCTGACCCAGCGCGGTTTCAATATCAAAGATTATTCCGTCAAGGATATGCTGTAAGGAAAACGAAAAAAGTGTCTGAGGCATCTCCGGTTTTTCGTCGGGGATGCCTTTTTTTTATCCGTTCCGGTCTCTCCGGTCGGATCAGCACCGCAGCCATCCAGAGGCCCCAGGCGCACATCACGCAGAAGACCGAATACAGAAGACCTGCCGGGATCAGTCCCTCCGTCATCCGCCCGCAGATGAGACCGCAGAAGAATCCCTGGATCACGAGCGCATGGAAAATGCGCAGAGATGTCAGAGAGGATCCGGAAACGCTGCCGGAGAAAAGATTTCCGGAAAAGAGAGATTTTCCGGAAAAGAGAGAATTTCCGGCAAAAAGGATATTCCCGGCAGAGCGGCTTTCTTCTTCCTGAAAGCCGGTTTCTGAAAATCCTGATGTGAGATCTGATGTGAAATCGGATGTGAGATCTGATGAGAAACCGGATGAGAGATCTGATGAGAAACCGGATGAGAAGTCTGACGAAAGGATCCCGGACGGGCCTGTGCCCGTTCCGATGCTCCCGAAAACGGAAAAGACGAGAAACGTGATGATCCCGAGGAAGATCAGGTATGAGGCGATCATCACATAGGCGTACGGTTTCATTTTCGATCTTTTTTCCCGGCGGGCCGATATTTCTTCTTCGGCATCGGCTGCGGCCGTTTTCAGGGCATCGGGGATGCGGCCGCCGGCTTTTTCGGACGTCCCGGCAATGAAAAAGGCTTTCCGGATGATCGGGGAGGACGCCGTGAATTCACGCCGGAAAAGCATTTCTTCCGAAAGATCGGAGACCCGGCCGCCTTTGATCCTGTCGGATACGGCGCGGAGGAGCGCCGGGACTTTTTCTTCGGCTTTTTCGATCCGGCGGCGTTTTCTGAAACTGCCGTAAAGGTACGGGATCATAAAGACGCACAGGAACGGGATGAAAACAAAAACGGAAAGAGGATCTGCAGGATCCGTGACGGATGAGACAGCCTCCGCCGGGGAGAGGCGTCCGGCTGAGACATATTTCCCGGCGGCCGACAGAAAAATGACGGCGACAGCACCTGAAAGAAGGCCGGCCGAAAGACAGAAAACGCCGGAAATGTCTTTTTCAAAAAAATCAGCCGGATGTCTGAGAAAATGTTCTGCGAAAGCCCTGCGGTCTTTTTTCCGGATCTGACGGAGGATCCTGCCGGCTTCCGTATCGTTTCTGCTGATCGTTTTCCTGACGTTCCTGGCGGCTTTTTTATGATCATGCCTGACCGGCCGGCCGGAGCGACTGTTTTTGTTCGATGTCTTTTTCCCGGGTAAGATCCCAGGATCATCATGCCCGGATTCTGTTCTGCGATCCATGGATAAGCGGTGACGAAAACAGTCAGATAAAGTTTTGCATTTTAATAAAATATTGTTGATTTAAATACAGAGACGTTCTCAGCTCCGGATAAAAACGACGTGTCCGGAATGAGAGAACTGATCATATTCAGAAAAAGACAGGAAGAGCCGGCAAGTGTCCGGAAAGAGAATGAAAATAAACAGATCGGGGAGAATGAAAATAAACAGATCGGAGAGAATGAAAATAAACAGATCGGGGAGAATGAAAGAAAACAAAGAGAAGAGAATGCAGAGAATGCAGAAAATGAAGAAAACGAAGAAAACGAAGAAAAACAGAACGGAGGCAACGACGGGAAGAATAAAAGGATCAAAAGGACCGCAGTGAGACAAAAAAGAGAAGCAGGACACGCAGAAAGACAAAAAAAAGACAATGATCCGGACGGGCTGTCGGATGTGTATCATCTTTCTCTTCCGTATGTGACTGTTTCTGTCAGATGCACGGGTGACAGATATACTGTCTGTGAGCCGCCGTTTCCGGAAAGTCTTAAAATGCTGAAAGAGAGGATCCGGGATCACCTGCTTTATTCGGAGATCCTGAACGGTTCTCTGAAAGAAGGATCGTTTCTGAAAAACGTCGGGGAAAAAAGTCATGAGAACGGAAAACGCAGAGGGAAATCCTGTGACGGCAGCGTCAGCGGCGTCAGCCGCGCTGACGACTGCCGTCTTTTTGAGAAAGCTGTGATGAAGATCCTCAGAGATTACGATATCCGCCTTTCGCCGGCCAGGAAAAATGTTCTCTTCTATTATCTGTTTCGCGATCTCATCGGTTACGGGCGGATCGAACCTGTCCTGAGAGATCCGCTGATCGAAGATATTTCCTGCAACGGCTATGATCTGCCCGTTTATGTCTGTCATCGTCTTTACGGGACGCTCGTGACGGATATTTCTTTCGGGCGGGATGAACTCGACCGTCTTGTCCGTCGTTTTGCGGGTGTTTCCGGAAAATCGCTGACGATCGCGGGTCCTTTGGCGGATGCGTCTCTGCCGGACGGGTCGAGAGCTCAGCTGTCTCTCGGCAGTGAGATCACGACAAAAGGCAGCACATTCACGATCCGGAAATTCACGGAAAGACCGTTCAGACCTGATGATCTCGTCCGCCTCGGCACGTTTCCGCCGGGCGTCATGGCCTACCTCAGACTGGCGGTCGAGTCGGGCATGAACATTATGTTCGCCGGCGGCACAGCCTGCGGAAAAACGACTGCCGTCAATGCAGTCAGTTATTTTATTCCGGAACACCGGAAGATCATTTCCATCGAAGACACCCGCGAGATCTCTCTCCCGCACCGGAACTGGATCTCGGGAGTCTCGAGACAACCTGTCGTTATGGAAGCCGGAAGCGCAGCCGGACAGGAAAGCACCGGATCCGGCGGTGCGTATTCCGGCCTTTACGGCGGGATCACGCTCTACGATCTTCTGAAAACGACCATGCGCCAGCGGCCGGAATACATCATCGTCGGGGAGGTCCGCGGCTCGGAAGCCTACGTTCTTTTTCAGGCGATGTCGACGGGACATGCGACGCTGTCAACGATCCACGCCGAATCCGTCGACAGGCTCATCCACCGTCTTGAAAACACGCCGATGTCGGTCCCGAAATCCATGATCCAGGTCCTCGATATCCTCGTCATTCTCGGAACGGTCCGTGTCCGCGGCAAAGATACCAAAAAATGTCTCTTTGTCCATGAGATCGTCCGGACCGATCCGAGGACCGGCGAAGTCGTTGTCAACGATGTCTATGATGCAGGAAAAGAAGACCGGCCGACGGCCGAAGATCTGATGAGCCGCTCAGTCGTTCTCGAAAAGATCTGTCTCAGGACAGGAAAGACGCCCGAAGAACTGGACGGAACGCTGTCAGCGTATCAGAGATCGTTTGAAAAGGAAGCGGAAAGTGATGATAAGACGCTGACCGCAGAAACGTTTCTTAAAAACGGGTGACACAGGAATCCCGGATCCCGGCACGGATCCGGATCCCGGAGGAGATTTTCATGGATCAGAAAAAGAGTCAGAGATCGTTTGAGAGATCAGCCGGCAGGCATGAAAGCCGCATCACAGGATCCCGGATACAGAAGAAGGCCTTTCATATTTTCGGGGATTTCCGCCGGAGAGCGTATGCAGGATTCGGTCCTTTTGCTGAAAGACGGTGTCCGGCATTTTTCAGAAGGGATGTGAAGGAATCCGGGATCGGGATGAGCGCACCGGTTTATCTGTCGTGTCTGGCAGAGGCCGGATGTCTTTATTCGGCGGCGTCCGTCGCATGCGCATTTATCGCGGCTGCTTTCATATCGGTCTTTCTGACCGTTTTTCAGGACTCTTTTCCGGCGTCTCTTTCGGCATATCTTCCGGCATCTCTTCAGACATCTCTTCCGGCATCTCTTCAGACATCTCTTCCTGCATCTCTTCAGGCATCTTTTTCTTCATCTTTTTCAGCATCATTCCCGGCATCATTCACGGGATCATTCCCGGCAGTTTTGATCATCTGCTTTCTGCTGTTGTCTGTCATCCTTTTCGTCATTCCGGTCTCCTGTGCAGCCGTGTTTTTCCTCTGCCTGCCTTATTTCCTGATCTCTGAGAGAAAACGCCGGATCGGTCTTTCTCTTTCCGGCTGCGTGAGTTATTTCTCAGCTCTGGCAGCTGCCGGTATTTCGCCGGAAAATATCTGCGTTTCTGTCTGTTCATCCGAAACGGATGGTTTTTTCGACGATATCCGCCCGGAATTTTCGGAGATCCTCAAACAGGTGCGTTTTTTCGGAAAAGATTTCCGGACGGCTGTTCTGGAAAGAGCTGAAAGGACGGTCTCCCCCGAACTGTCGGACTTCCTGTCAGGAACGGCTGACGTGATCGATTCCGGAGGCGATTTTTCCGCATTCCTCCGCGAAAGGAAAAAAGAATGTATGAGACAGTCAGAAATCCGTCAGCGCCGGAAAATGCAGAGCGCGGATCTTTATGCCGAAACGGCCTCGATCGTTTTTCTGGGCGCGCCGATGTTTTTCCTGATCCTCTTCTATCTCATGGCGCCCCTTTCCGGAAATCAGGACAGGATGATCACAGTCCTGACATATGTCATCATCCCCGGGACCGGGCTGATCTTTCTGATCATCGCAGAGCCCCCGGAATGAAAAGATGCGGCGCCGGCGAAGGAACGGATCAATCCTTTTCGCCGGATGTGAGGATTTATTTTGTTTGACGCCCGTATTATCCGTCACCGAAAAAGGAGAAATTGTCATGTTACAGCCCGGAACAAAAGCACCGGATTTCCGTCTGCCCGATCAGAACGGAAAAGAACACACGCTTGGCGAATACATCGGAAAAGGAAAAAAGCTCCTTCTCTACTTCTATCCGAAAGACAACACATCCGGCTGTTCGAAACAGGCGGCCGCCTATTCGGAATCCGCGGCCGGGTTCCGTGAAAAAGGCATCGAGATCGTCGGCATCAGCAAGGACAGCGTCGCTTCCCACAAGAAATTCGAAGAGAAATACGATCTCAGATTCACGATCCTCGCCGATCCGGAAAAGACGGCTATTGAAGCGTACGATGTCCTCAAAGAAAAGAACATGTACGGGAAAAAAGTCATGGGCGTCGTCCGGACGACATACGTCATTGATGAAAACGGCATCATCATTTTCGCAAATGACAAAGTCAAAGCGGCGGAAGATGCGGAAAAGATGTCGGAAATGACTTTCCGATGCGAAGAAATGACATGAAAAGACCGCGGAAAACAAAATTCCCGGATCCGGGCTGTTTGAGAAGATCTGAAATGATCTGCCCGGATCCGGGATCGATGATCCTGTCAGTTTTCAGGCTGACAGGCATTTTTTTGCCTGCGCCGGCGGGGCGGAGGGCCGGCAGCACTTTTTTACGAGCCGCCCGTTTCGGTGCCGTAGTTCTCGTTGAAGATGTCTTCTTTGACGTCTTCCGTAACGACGATCTCGGGCCACAGGCGGACGCCTGAATGGATCGTGATGTGATCTTTGAGGATGCTTCCCGGGCCGATGATGGTGCCGTTTTCGAGAGAGCAGTTCTTTCCGATGACGGAATCGCTGTCGACGATCGTTCCGGAGAGTGTCGATTCGCTGCCGATCCGGGCGCCGTTGAAAATGCAGGAGGCCAGGATCTTGGCGTCGTCGCCGACGACACAGTCGGATCCGATGACGGAATACGGGCCGATGAGGACTCTTTTGCCGATCGTCGTGTTTTCGCCGATGACGATCGGGCCGACGATGGAAGAGCCTTCGCCGATCGTGACGGAAGAGCCGATCTGAAGCGGACCCAGGATCTTGGCGCCTTTTGACGTGAAAGAGCCGTCGATGACCGTTCCGGAAAAGTCGTCCATCATCCATTTCTGGGCGGCGCGAAGGGCGCCGGAGCTGCCGACGTCCGTCCATTTGCCTTTGACGAGCATACCGAAAAGCCTGTTGTTGCCGGATTCTTCGCCTTTTTTCAGGATCGCCGGGAAAAGCTGCTTGGCAAAATCGAATTTTTCGCCGGACGGGATCATGTCGAAGATCTCCGGGCTGCAGATGTAGATGCCTGTGCTCGCCAGATTGCTGAAGATCTCACCGGGCTTCGGTTTTTCCCTGAAACGGGTGATACGGTTGTTGATGTCGAGATCGGCGATGCCGAATTCTCTCGGATCATCGATCGAGATCAGGCCGATCGTGACAAGCGCATTCTGCTGCAGATGGAAACGGAACATATCACGGAAATTGATCGTCGTCACATGGTCGCCGCCGACGACGATGAAAGGCTCGTCACCGAGAAGGTCGCGCGCGTTTTTGACACTGCCCGCCGTTCCGAGCTTCTCTTTTTCATAGACATAATCGATGTGGACGCCGTAGACGCTTCCGTCACCGATCTCTTTTTCGATCTCCTCGCCCATGTAGCCGAGCGTCATGACGATCTCATTAAAACCTTCCTTGGAAAGCTGCGCGATCAGATGGACAAGAGAAGGTCTGTTCAGGATCGGGATCAGCGGTTTCGGGCGTCTGAAAGTCAGCGGCCTCAGGCGGGTCCCCGTGCCGCCGCACATGATACATGCTTTCATTTGATCACTTCATATTTTCAGATTTTTTCATATGACAGACATCTGCACAGTTTGTGCAGTTGCGCCGTTTGTGAAGATGCATAATTTGTGGAGGTACACTGTTTGTGAAGGTGCACATTTTGTGAAGGTACACTGTTTGTGAAGGTGCACATTTTGTGAAGGTACACATTTTGTGAAGGTGCACATTTTGTGAAGGTGCACATTTTGTGAAGGTGCACATTTTGTGAAGGTGCACATTTT
>JAGAEB010000072.1 GCA_017613335.1 Methanosarcinaceae archaeon | reverse complement strand
GTTTTCAGATTCCGTTTCCCGGAATCTGTTTTCAGATTCCGTTTCCCGGAATCTGTTTTCAGATTCCGTTTCCGAAATCCCGTTTTCGGGATCCTGCTTCTGGATTCTGAGTTATGCTTCACAATCCTGAGTTATGATCCGTAATTTTCATGCTGTATAGATCTTTGCTTTTTCTGCGATTTCTGCGCTGTCTGTGAGCATCAGCCGGTCAATGAGGAAAGTGTGGAACGTGCCGACACCTTTTCCTTCTTTTTTGGTTTCTGCGTATGCCGTTTCTCCGGAAATGCCCATCAGGACAAATGCGGCCGTTACCGCCGAGAGAAGATCGTCCGGGGCGGCGCCGGCAAATCCGGCTGTGAGAACAGTGAGCATGCAGCCCGATCCTGTGATCATGCAGAGCATTTCATGACCGTTGGCGACAAAGACTGTTTTTCTGCCGTCTGAAATGATATCCACGGCACCTGTCGCCGCCACGACGGCGTGCGTTCTCTCTGCCAGTTCTCTGACGATGACGGCAGCCTTTTCCGCATTTTCCATGGTGATGAGATCGGCGACATCCGCATCAACGCCTTTCGTCGAGCCCTCAAAGCCGTAAAGGGCGCGGATCTCCGACATGTTGCCGCGGATGATGTCCGGCGAGACTTCGCGGAGGATCCTGTCGGAAACATCGTTGCGGAGTTTCGTTGCGCCGGCGCCGACCGGATCGAAAATGACCGGAATGCCTTTTTTCTTTGCCTGTTTTCCTGCCAGGATCATCGCTTCGACCTGATCCGGGAAAAGCGTTCCGATATTCAGGACAAGGGCCTGTCCGAGAGAGGCCATTTCTTCGACTTCCCTGAGATCTTCGGACATGACAGGGGAGGCGCCGACTGCCAGAAGGGCATTCGCGCAGTCTGTTATTGTCACACGGTTTGTAATGCAGTGGACAAGGGGATGTTTCCTGATGATCTCACTGCGGAGCTCTGCTGCTCTCTTCGTCATTTCTGTATTGATTTGAAGCATTTTCTGCCTCCTGTGTTTTTTTCTGTCGTTTGCTGCAGATATGGTATTTCCGAATAAGTCATTCCGGTCTTTTTTCCGGATTCTTTTTCGGGATCGTCTTCTCAGGGATGTGTGATCCCTGTGACCGCGGTCGGTTTTCCCTGCCTGCGGCCTGACGGGCTCCATATAACACGATTTTTCATTATAAATGTTTTCTGAGATCATATCCGCCTGCCCGGTCTGAATATCCTTCCCGGTCAGGCTCATTTGTCCGTTCGTCTTTTTTTCAGGATTTCTCCGGCTGTGCGTCTCTATCTTTATATTCTATGAAAGGGATTAGGCATCATAATCTGCGCAGACATTATGTGTCAATCATTGATGCGGCCTGTTTCATCCGGAAAATGTTTCATCCGGAAACGTCTCAAACGGAAGAATGACTGAACAGGCAGAACACGCGTTTTTTTCCGGAGATCGTTCCGGTTCCTGAGGGAAAATATTATGGCTGAAGCAACTGCACATGACAAATATGAGTTCAAGAAGACGCTCGAAGTTCTCCGTGATAAAAAAGGGCACGGCACGGAACTCATTTCCTTATACATTCCGCATGACAAACAGATTTCCGATGTGATGGCAGACCTCCGCAATGAATACGGACAGGTCGCCAACGTCAAATCAAAAACGACGAAAACAAACGTCCAGAACGGCATCGAATCCCTGATGTCACGCCTGAAATTCATCGACCGCATTCCGGAAAACGGCATCGTCTACTTTACAGGAACAGTCGACGTCGGCAACAACAAAACGGATCTGGAAAACTATGTGATCCACCCGCCGGAACCCATCATCACATACAAATACCACTGTGATTCCACCTTCTTCCTCGACCCGCTCGAATATATGCTCAAGGAAAAGGGAACATTCGGTCTCCTCGTCCTGGACCGCCGTGAAGCGACTGTCGGCCTCCTGAACGGTAAAAAGATCATGAAACGCGCTTCTCTGACATCCGACGTCCCGGGCAAACAGAGAAAAGGCGGTCAGAGTGCCCACCGTTTCCAGCAGCTCCGTCTCATCGCCATCCACGAATTCTATAAGCGCATCGGCGATGCCGCAAGCAAGGTCTTCCTGACGGTCGATTCCGACGACCTCAAAGGCGTCCTCATCGGCGGCCCGTCCCCGACAAAAGAAGAATTCTACGGCGGCGAATTCCTGCACTATGAGATCCAGGCAAAAGTCATCGGCCTTTTCGATACGTCCTACACAGACGAATCCGGTTTCCTCGAACTCATCAATGCCGCGGCCGACAAACTCGCCGACCTTGAGCTCATGGAACAGAAAAACGTCATGAAAGCCTTCTTCGCTGAACTGATCTCCGATTCCGGCCGCGCGGCCTACGGCGAAAAGAGCATCCGCGCCAACATGGAGATCAACGCCGTCGACAGGCTCATCCTTTCCGAAGACCTCCGCGCCGAGATCATGACAGCCACATGTCCCGTCTGCGGTCAGTACATCCAGAAAACAAGATCCTGGCGCCCCGGAGAACATCCGCCGGAAACGGGCCCCTGCCCGTCCTGCGGCGCCGCGCTCGACAACATCGAAGTCAAAGACCTCGTCGACGAACTCTCTGAAATGGCCGACAAATCAAACACCGCCATCTCATTCATTTCAACAGACTTCGACGAAGGCGGGCAGCTCATGAACGCCTTCGGCGGCATTGCCGCTATTCTGCGTTACAACACAGGACTGTGACGACACAGCAGCCGTCACAGAAGCTGTCGCAGCAGCCGTCACTGTCCGGAAAGCAGACACAGTGCCGTGTATAAAATAAAAAAAGTAAGACACAGCGCAGTGTATCAGTAAAAAAGTACGGGCAGCGCAGTGTATCAGTAAAAAAGTACGGGCAGCGCAGTGAATAAAAAAAGGCAACGGATCAGAGAATCCGTTGCCTTTTTTTTTGATTTGCATACAACAAAACAGGTTCCCGGAAAAATGCCTGATCAATAAAAAAAGGGCAGAAGATCTTAATGATCTCCTGCCCTTCCTGTGATCTCTGAATCTGAACGGGTCAGATACTTTCAAGGATCCTTCCGAATTCCTGAGCATGTTCTCTGATCACGTCTGCCGCTTTCAGGACGAGTTCCTTTGCAGAATAGGAACCGTCGGATTCCATCGTGAAAACAAAGACGTTCGGATCGGATGAAATGACGATGCCTTTGGGATCATGTCCGCATGCTCTTTCGCACAGACAGCAGAGGGAGCATCTGATCATGTCTTCTTCGTTCACATGGACGGAAGTTGAACCGAGTTCGATGATGTTTTTCGGACATTCTGCCGTACAGTGGCCGCAGACGTCACAATCGTTGACGGTAATGACCGGCATATTTTTGTAACCGCAGGCGATCCCGGCCTGCCAGCGCACATGATCGCGGCCGTAGCCGACGTGCGCAATGGCTCTGAGCATGACCCTCTGGTTCGTCTTCAGTTCGATGATCGGAATCTTGTCATCTGCCGGACGGACAGCGGGATCTGATGATTTGAAATCACCGGAATAGATCATCCTTCCTTTGAGAAGCCTGCCGGAGTTTTCATCTCTTTCGTCTTCTCCGGGACCCGTCTCATCCAGCCTGAGAGACACTTCGCATGCCGGACAGCCGACACCGCCGCAGCTGCATTCTGACTGCGGAACGTAGTCCGGAGACATTTTCAGCGGGATCATCGCCAGACGGAGACCTAACTGTTCATCGTAGAGAACGGATGTGTTATCATTGATATCAATATATTCGATCGCAAGCGTCGGAACATCTGCGAGCATGGCTCTGCGGATACCGTTTGCAAAAGCTGCATTGACGCCTGAAAGAATAAACTTCGATGATCTGTCTGATAACTCAATTATATCAATATCCATTTCGATTCACCTTGATTGCCGAATTGATCATGCATCGGTCTGATCGATAAAAAAAGAAAATGGAACGGAAACGAGTTCCACCATCCGATGGAACACTTCCGCTCCCGCCTGATCTGTCCCGGTAAGCGCAGACAGCCTGAAAGGCTGTCCGGCTTTACCGGCGTGACCTGTCACAAAGCTCAGACTTTGTGTTTTCCGCCTTTCGGTCTGGTACCGTCGTGCGGGATCGGCGTCACGTCTTCGATCCTGCTGATCTTGATTCCGGCACGGGCGAATGCACGGATCGTTGCCTGTGCACCCGGTCCCGGGTTTCTCTGCTTGTTTCCGCCCGGTGCTCTGACTTTGAAATTGATCTCGGTGATTCCCTTGTCTTTCAGCTGGTCAGCAAGCTGGGCAGCCATCTGCATTGCCGTGTACGGAGAGCTTTCGTCTCTGGCTGCTTTGACGACCATGCCGCCTGAGGATTTGGCGATGGTCTCCGCGCCGGTGATGTCCGTCACGGTAATGATCGTGTTGTTGAATGAAGACTTAATGTGAGCAACAGCGCACTTCTTTTCTGCCATGATTACTTCCTCCTGCCGCCTCTTCTTCCGTTACCTTCTGCTTTGGGCGCATTGTTGCGCATGGATTCAGCAGCTGCTCTCAGGGTGACGCCCTCGGTCACATTGGCTGCGACCTGGACCGGTCTCTCCGGGTGGGAAGAGGATGTCAGCGGGGAGTCGCCGTAGTAGCCGATCTTTGATTCATCGTCGATGCTGATGAGCATGCTCGGAACGGTTGCCTTTCTGCCGTCAATGGCAATGTGACCGTGGGTAATGAACTGACGTGCCTGACGGATCGTCTTGGCAAGACCGAGTCTTAAGACCTGGGTCTGGAGTCTGCGTTCAAGGATGTTCTCTGCTTTGAGGCCGAGGATATCATCGATATCGGAGTCTGCTTTGAGGATTCCGTATCTGATGAGTCTGCCGAGGATCTGGTCAGCTTCGGTTTTTGCCGCGCCTTTCAGAACGGCGTCAGACGTGGATGCTGCCTGGGCAAGGAGGTCCATTGCATCGGATCTGTAGGTTCTGAGAAGACTTTCTGCTTTCCAGACTTCTCTCTTGTTTCTCAGGCCGTAAGCCTTGACGAGCTCAAACTCCGCAGCCATTCTGGTATCCTGCCACGGGTGGTTCGGAGTTTCATAAGTTTTGTGTTTCTTTCCGGGGTAAACCATGTCTCATCACGCCTTCTTTTTCTTAACACCGACGATCGTACCGCGTCTGCCGGTAGATTTCGTTCTCTGACCTCTGACTTTGAGACCTCTCTCATGTCTGAGACCTCTGTAGGCACGGACTTTCTTGAGGTTGTTGATATCCTCTTTGAACGTCATCATGATGTCTGTACCCAGAAGGTGTTTGTTTTCGCCGGTCGTCAGATCTCTCTGTCTGTTGATCATCCAGACCGGTGCGATCTTCTCGTAATTGAGGAGTTCCTGCTCAAGTCTGGCAACTTCTTCTTCAGAAAGGTAACCGATGACAGCGGTCGGCTCGATGCCTGCGCTTTTTGCGATGATCTTGGAGACACGAATGCCGATACCCCTGATACCGGTCAGGGCGTACTGGACCTGCCGGGATCCTATTAAGTCAGTATTCATGACACGAACAAGATGCATGATTTCATCGGATTCTTCTGCAGATTCTTCATCATCTTCGAATTCTGCATCGAATTCTTCGAGTTCTTCTTCTTTCTTTGCCATATATTTCTCTCCTTTATGGGGGGAAAATGCGCATCCTGTAGCACCCGTTACCGTCCCGGTCCATGATCATATGATAATATGAAAAATGCGGATGACCGGCACCGTACGGAAGCAGCTCCGGAACTTCGGAGCTTCATAATGCCTGGGTCAGAAAGGATTCATCCTATATAACGTTAATTAAATGAATATCAGAAAACGATCGGATATTCCGTCAGATCCTGTCAGAATCTGACTGATCCTGCCGGATTCCGTCACACCCGACAGCTTCATCAAGGCTGCCCGCAGGATTTTCCGTCATCATTAATTTTAAATAAATTCAGCCCGATGAGGAAACAACTCTGACATTTCCTGTTACTCTGCCTGCCCGACTTTACTGTTGTTATTTTACTGTCTGTTGTCTGTCATGTTTCGCTATTTATTATCTGTAATTTTCAGGTGTCCGGATGAAAGTCAATGAAAAATGTATCGGATGCAGTCAGTGCATCTCTTTTTGTAAATACGGTGCCATTCAGGTCCGCGGCCGCGCTCAGATCTCCGAAGAACTCTGCAGAAACTGCGGTATCTGCGTGACATACTGTCCGACGGGCGCTCTTCAGTTCGGCGACGATGATCCTGTCAATCTGTCTCCGGGATCTGTCAGCGGGGTGAAAGCATGACTTCCGGAAGCGATATCGCAGCGGGCAGCGAAAACATCGGATCTGCAGACAGCCGGAAGAGCGTGATCGTCATCGGCGCGGGTCTCGGCGGTCTCCTGACAGCGGCCGCTCTGGCCAAAGAAGGCCGGGATGTCACTGTCCTCGAAAAACTTTCTCTGATCGGCGGGCGTTTCGTCAATTTCGAATATAAGGGCTATCAGCTGTCAACAGGCGCGCTCCATATGCTCCCGCACGGCGTCAAAGGTCCTCTGGCGACGATGGTCAAAGAACTCGGCGGTCAGATCACCGTCGTTCCGTCTTCTCCGATGGCCATGGTCCGTGTCCCGACAGACAAAACCGCATCGGACTATTCCGGCGGGTTTGAAGATATCCCGTCCGCTCAGTTCAAGGATCATCTTTCTCTGAAGAACAAGCTCATCATGGGAAAACTGACGGCCAAATATCTGGCCGGCATGATCCCTGAAGAAGACATCGGCTTCAAATCATGGTTCACGCAGTATTTCCGCGACGACCGCATGGAAAGATATGCAGACAGTTTTGCCGGCTGGTCATTAAGCATGACGGCCGATGAGACGTCTGTCTCTGAAATGTTCGCGATCTTCCGGAACGTCGCAAAATACGGCGGCCCGGGAATCCTCATGGGCGGCTGCAGTTCCGTCATCAACGAACTTGTCCGCATCATCAAAGAAAACGGCGGCCGGATCCTGACGCAGAAAGAAGTCACGTCCGTCATCCTGAAAGAAGGAAAAGCCGCCGGTATCGTCTGCCGCGATGTCCGCGCCAAAGGATACGGCGACCCGGAAACGCTGACCGCAGACCTCGTCATCAGTGACATCGGCCACAAGGAAACGTTCTGCCTGTATCAGGAAAATGCCGAAAAAGATGTTCAGAACGGTTACCTCAGCGCCGACGCGCTCCGGACATATGAGGAACAGCTGTCAAAGATCAGACCGTCCGCCGGTCTCAAGATCTGTTTCAGCTGTGATGAACAGCTCCTCACGCACGGCGGCATCCTGCTGACGCCCTACGCCCGCCGCATCAACGGCATGGACGAAGTAACGAATGTCGATCCGACGCTGGCGCCCGAAGGAAAACACCTGATCATGACCCACCAGCGGACCGCTCCTGACCGCCTGGATCATATCGACGAGGAAATTCAGATGGGCCTCGATGATCTCAAAGACATTTTCCCCGGAAAGAATCTTGAGATCCTCGTCATCCAGGTCCACCGCGACGGATGGCCTGTCAACAGAGCTTTCTCCGGCACGGACTGCGGCAACCTGACGCCCGTCAAAGATCTTTATATCGTCGGCGACGGCGCCAAAGGAAAAGGCGGCATCGAAGTCGAAGGCATCGCACTCGGCGTCACGAAAGCGCTCGAACTGATCCGCGGAACAGCGCCTGAAAAGGAAATATGAAAACGGCCGGTACAGCAAACGAAAAACGCCCGGGAACCGCAAAATAAAAAATACAAAAATCAATAAAAAAAGATCCTGCCGGAAAAGGACAATATTTTTCATTGCCTTTTCCGGTCTTCATTTTCCGGAAATCCGTAACGCCGGTTTCTGATCCGTGCCTGAAACAGGCCGGGTCGTCAACCCGTCTTATTCTTTTTTACGAAGCGATCCTGCAAAACATGCAGCTGCCGCTCCTGCAAATATCAGCGCGAATCCCGGGAACGGAATGCTCTTTGAGCCGGATCCCTCAGATCCTTCCGATGAAGGTGATTCCGAAACAGGACTTTCCGGTTCGGGGGTCGGTTCGACATAAGGCACGATCAGAACGGTCTTTGCAGCGCCCTGAAGGATCCCATCTTCATCAAAGGATATTTCTCCCGTACTTATTGACGTTATGGCAACATAACCGTACAGGCGCTCCTCATATGTCCAATCACCGCAGACGATCGAGGCATTTTCCGGAGATTTCAGATCGACTTTGTCACTGAGGATGATCCTGGGCGACGGGGATGTTTCCGGTTTCGTCTGATTGATGATCTCGAACGGATTCAGCATGCTTCTTCCCGGATCGTAATCATCCGGATAGTTTGTATTCGTTTCTCCTGCAAAGATCGCAGCTTCCCCGCCTGTCGCTGAGATGTTTCCGCTCTCAACAGTGACATATCCGTAGGCTCCGAGGCCGTCTTCGGATCCCGATGCCGCCACATTGCTCTCCGAAAACGTCATGTTGCCGTGATTGCATATGATGCCGTCGATGCCGCTGACCGTCACCGTGCTGTTGTCTGCTCTGAAATCGCCGCCGAGAACAACGACACACCAGTGACCGGTTGCTTTTCCCGTAACGGAACAGTTACTGAAAGTCATGTTGTCCGTGGAGTAATAAGAAAACGATGTCGTGTTGACGGATAAACTGCAGTCTTTTACATTCAGATTTTTCTCTGAGTCGAATCCCAGGAAGGACGTGCCTTTCAAAGAACCGTCTCCTTCGATCGACAGATTGCCCATCGTGACGCCGAGGGCGCCGTTCGTATCATTTGACATGTCGATGGTATTATTCCCTTTCAGGATCACCTTCAGATCGCCGTCCGTACAAATACCGACGCTGTATCCTGAAAAAGCATACCCTTTCGTGACAGTTGCATTATCGAGCGTCAGCGTGCCTGTTTCTTTATCATATGAAACGCCTGCGACAGCGCCGGCGTTTCCTGACGACATGATGTTGACGCCGTCGACATAAAGAACAGTCGGCTTTTCCGCCGCAGCCGGTGACAATATAAGAAGAAATGCCAGGACAACGGCAAAAAAAGAAAAAACGGCAATATTCACGCCGGAATATGTGTATTTCATAATTCTTCCTCTGATTTCTGACGATGTGCAATTATGGATCCGTGCCGTCACAGGTTCGCGCCGTCACAGATCTGTACGATCACAGCCCTGTGCTGTCACAGACCTGTACCCTCGCAGACCTGTACGATCACAGACCGTGTATTCTGTATGGGGACGCATCACAGTTTTCAGAATAACACATTCTGCATTTTATAATTCACACAGCATCATTATGTCATAACGGTATGTGCTATATATATGTGTTGTCATCTTTTTCTGCCGTCACAATCTCTTTATTATGTGTCCGGCTTTAGCATCATTTCAGAAGACCATTGAGGAGGATTTTTATTGAACCATGAAACCGGACCGGCTGTCAGAACGATCACCTTTTCCAGAAACGTCTTTCTGCCGGTGACGAACGTCTGCCGCAACAAATGCGCCTACTGCAGTTTCCGGAGAAATTCCTCCGATCCTGATGCGCATCTGATGACAGCGGACGAAGTCCGCAGGATCCTTGAAACGGGCGTTCTGACGGGATGCACGGAAGCGCTCTTTACTTTCGGCGAATACGCGGACGCCGATCCGGTCATTTCGAAGAAACTCTCAGAATATGGTTATGCATCCATGACGGATTATGTCCTCAATCTTTCAAAGACCGCGATCGGTCTCTGCATTCTCC